>CBFGPB010000273.1:0-3822 GCA_965650545.1 uncultured Devosia sp.
GCGGTGCTGGGCGGCATGATCGGCTCGGCGCTGGTGGGCACCTTCCTGGGCATTCTGCTGGCCTATGCCTTCGCCGAGCCGCTGGCCGGCGCGCTCGAGGCCAAGGTCGACGAGGCCGGCAAGGAACTGCAGTGCATCAAGACCACGTTGCTGGCCTCGATGCAGGGTTATGCGCCGCAGGTGGCGATCGAATTTGGCCGCAAGGTGCTTTACTCGACCGAGCGCCCGACCTTCGCCGAGCTCGAAGGCCACGTGAAGAAGAAGTGATCGGAGTCATTTGCCATGGCCGGTGACGCCAAGAAGCTGCAGCCCATCATCATCAAGCGCGTCAAGAAGGGCGGCCATGCCGCCCACGGCGGCGCGTGGAAGATCGCCTATGCGGACTTCGTGACGGCGATGATGGCCTTCTTCCTGCTGATGTGGCTGCTGGGCTCCACGACCGAGGGCGACAAGAAGGGTATCGCGGATTATTTCGCCTCGCCGCTGAAGGTCGCGATGTTCGGCGGTTCGGGTTCGGGCGACGCCTCGCACATCATCAAGGGCGGCGGTCAGGACCTGACGCGCCAGACCGGCCAGGTCAAGGCCGGCGACGTCGAATCCCCTCGGAAAACCATCAACCTGAAGGCCCTCAAGGAAGAGCAGCGCCGCGCCGAGCGGGTGCGCCTGCAGCAATTGAAGGACAAGGTCGAGAAAATCATTGCCGACAACCCGCGAATTGCGGCATTAGGTGGGCAAATCCGACTCGACATGACCCGCGAGGGCTTGCGTATCCAAATCGTGGACGAGAATAATCGCCCGATGTTTGACAGCGGCAGCGCGGTGGTGAAGCCGTATATGCGCGAATTGCTGCAGGAACTCGGCAACGTGTTGTCCGAGGTGCCCAACCGGCTCACGCTGGAGGGTCATACGGATGCACAGCCGTTTTCTGCGGGCGAGCGTGGATACAGCAACTGGGAATTGTCGGCGGACCGGGCCAATGCCTCACGGCGCGAGCTGGTGGCGGGCGGTTTGCCGGATGCCCGGGTCCTTCGCGTGCAGGGGTTGGCGTCGAGCAAACTGCTCGACACGAAAGACCCCAATGCCCAGGTCAATCGCCGCATCAGCATCATCGTGATGAATCGCGATGCCGAGGATGCGGTGCTGAAGAACCTGCCCGACGAGGACGAAGACACTGCGAATCCCGCGGCGAGCGCGCCGCAGGCCTCAAGTTCCGCGCCCTCCGGCCGATAACACAGCCCTCCAGTCCCCTCAGAGGAACGCCATGAGCACTGACATGAAATTCTTGATCGTCGACGACTTCTCGACCATGCGCCGGATCGTGCGCGGTCTGCTGAAGGAGATCGGCTACAACAACGCCGAAGAGGCGGAAGATGGCGTCGAGGCCCTGAGCATGCTGAAACAGGCGAAATACGATTTCGTCGTCAGCGACATCAACATGCCCAACATGAATGGCTTCGAGCTGCTCAAGGCCATCAAGGAGGACGCGTCGCTGAAGCACCTGCCGGTGCTGATGGTGACGGCCGAGGCACGCAAGGAGGACATCGTCCTGGCGGCGCAGAGCGGCGCGGCGGGCTACATCGTCAAGCCCTTCACCAAGGCCACGCTGGAAGAAAAAGTCCAGAAGATCATGCAGAAGCTGGCCGCTGCGGCCTGACGCTGGGGAGTCCACCATGCAGATGGAAGAACTGGCCAAACTGTCGCAGGGCAACGAACCGCTGATGGTCTCGCCCGAGGTGTTCCAGCAGATCGGCACGATCACCCGCGTGCTGCACGACACGATGCAGCAACTGGGCGTGATGCCCAAGCTGCAGGTCGCCACCGACGGTCTGCCCGACGCGCGCAGCCGCCTGACCTATATCGCCAACAAGACCGCCGATGCCGCCAACAAGGTGCTGAACTCGGTCGACCAGGCCAAGGCCGAGCACGCCAAGATCACCGAGGCCGCCAATGCGATGGCCCAGGCGATCACCGCGGACCCGGTCCGCGCGGTGGCCTCGGGCGCGGTGCTCAACTTCGTCAAGGAGGTCGAGTCCTCGACCTCCAAGATCGACACCCACCTGACCGACATCATGCTGTCGCAGGACTTCCATGACCTGACCGGTCAGGTCGTCGCCAAGGTCGTGACCCTGGCCAACGACCTGGAAGATTCGCTGGTGAAGCTGCTGGTCTCGGTGGTGCCGCCGGAGCAGCGCGAGAAGGTCGACCCGAGCATCCTGCAAGGTCCGGTCGTCAGCCACGAAGGCCGTACCGACGTGGTGGCCAACCAGTCCGAAGTGGACGACCTGCTGGCCTCGCTGGGCTTCTGATCGCCCGGCCGGCCGCGAGCCGGCACCCCGCCGAAACCCGCGCCCAGGCGCGGGTTTCTGCTTTCTGGGCGACTGGAACGATGGGCTGAAGGCTGGCTGAGAAGACCGGCTGATTTCCGCCGCTTATCGGGCCAAGCCCGAACGGCGCGCGGCCGAACAATGGCGAGGCTGCGGCATGGGGCTGCGGCGTCCTCATTGCGCACATGGCCGATTCAGACGCACAAGACCGCAACTTACCCGCCTCGCAGAAAAAGATCGAACGATCGCGCAAGGAGGGCCAGTTGCCGCGTTCCCGGGACCTGCCGCATTTCGCGGTCATGGCCACCGGGGCGGCGTTGTTCGCCACCTCGACGCCGTACGCGGTCGACACGCTGCAGCACATGCTCGAAGGGGCGCTGCGTTTCGATGCCGAACAACTGCGCGCCGCCGGCATGATGACCGAGCGGCTGTCCGCGCTGACCTGGCAGGGCATGGTGCTGGGCCTGCCGGCGATGCTCATCCTGGCGATGGCCGCGATCGCGGCGCACATCGCCTCGGGCGGCTGGAACTTCACGATGAAGCCGCTGAGCCCGAAGTTCACCCACCTGAACCCGGTCACCGGCTTCGGCCGCCTGTTCCAGTGGCAGAACCTGACCACGGCGCTGAAGGCCGTGCTGTTGTCGCTGGTGCTGGGCATCGTCGGCGCGATCGCGCTGAAGGACCGCATCGCAGGCTTCGTCGGAATCATGTCGGTGCCGCTGCCTTCCGCGCTCGCCTTCGCGGGCAAGCAACTGATGGGCGGGCTGATGATGCTGGGCCTGTGCTTGGCGCTGTTCGCCGTCATCGACGTGCCGCTGCAGCGCCACCTCTACCTGAAGCGGTTGAAAATGTCCCGCGAGGAGGCCAAGAACGAGCTCAAGGAAGCCGAAGGCAACCTCGAGATGAAGCACAAGATGCGCCACAAGGCCCGCGAGCTGGTGAAGCGCCGCATGCTGGCGGCGGTGCCCAAGGCGGACCTGGTCGTGATGAACCCGACCCACTATGCGGTCGCGATCGCCTACGACGAGACCCAGTTCGGCGCGCCGCGGGTGGTGGCCAAGGGCCTGGACCTGCTGGCCTTCAAGATCCGCGACATCGCCAAGGAAAGCAAGGTGCCGGTGCTGCAGGCGCCGGCCCTGGCCCGTGCCCTGTACGCCCATGCCGAACTGGACCGGGAGATCCCCGGCGCGCTGTTCGGGGCAGTGGCGCAGGTGCTGGCCTACGTGTACCAGCTCAAGGCCGCGCTCAAGGGGCAGGGCATGGCGCCGAACGCGGCTCCGAACCCAGCCGTGCCGGACGAGCTCGACCCGCACAAGAAGCCGGGTTGGACGCCGCCCGAGGACGAGGCGGAGGACGCTTTCCCTGAAGGGCGTCCGGGCTGATCGCCCAGCGGGGGACCGAGCCGTCGGGAGACCGAGCCAGCGGCGGGCAGGACGGTGCCCCCTTTCCGCTCAGACGCCTGCGCCCGCTCGGCATTCGCTTCAAGGGGGCACCGTCC
>CBFGPB010000274.1:0-3810 GCA_965650545.1 uncultured Devosia sp.
TGTCGGGGTCGACTGGACCGGCAATGACATTTCCATCGAGGCGGTGGCCGATCCGGAGGTGGATGGCGTCGTCTGCCACCTGAGCTTCTTCAATCGCTCCTTCATCGACCGCATGAGCCAGGGCAACTGGTTCGAGGACCCTTCCTATTCGGCGCTCGATTGCTCTGCCATTGGCCCCATCACCGTGGGCGACATCTCGACCCGCCCGGGCGGCGAGGAAATCTTCCAGCAGGGTCGCTCGCTGATCTGGAAGTCGCTGCGCGTCACCCGCATCTATGACGCGGCCAACAATTCGCTGATCTACCTCGCCCATGCCCGCCAGATCCAGCAGGGCTCAGGCAAGATGAGCCTTTCTGTCGTGCCGCTCAACGGGCTGGACGTCACCTGGGAGAACGGCGCGCCGGCCGCCCAGCCCATGCAAGGCTCGGTCATGGTGCAGTAGGGCCGGTCTTCGGCATTTGCTGCAAGTTCGACGAAAAGGCGAAGCAAACCCGAGAGACTGCGGAAATTTCCCAATCGCATCCTGATCCGGCGTTTTGGTTCGCCGGGAGGGACCGATGCGACCCGTGCTCGATTATCTGGCGGCCAATGCCGCCGACATCGCCTATAGCGTGGCCTTCTTCCTCATCTGTTATCTCGTGGCGCGCCTGCTCAAGGTCTCGCCGCCGATAGCCCTGGGTTTTGCCGCCTTGCCCATGCTGGTGCTCTACTGGATGCAGAACCCCAATGCGCCGGCGCGGCTGATTGCCATGATCACCTGAGCCGGTTCTGCCGCGCCGCGGGCGCCGGGAACGCCTTGCCGCGATAGCGGTCAACAAGGCAAAAGCGTTTCGCCCCTGACCGCTTCAAGTGGCGGCATGGAGCACGATATTCTTCCTTCATAGACAAATAGCGGACCCGGCAAAAACGGGCGAAGGAAGACGACAATGGCTATCCTGATTGGCGATACCGCTCCCGATTTCACCCTCGAATCCACCGAGGGCACCATTCATTTCCACGACTATATCGACGGCTCCTGGGCGGTGCTGTTCAGCCACCCCAAGAATTTCACCCCCGTCTGCACCACCGAATTGGGCTATACCGCCAAGCTCAAGGACAAGTTCGCCGAGCGCGGCGTCAAGGTTCTCGGCCTTTCCGTCGACAAGCTCGAAGACCATGCCGGCTGGGCCAAGGATATCGAGGAAACCCAGGGGTCGGCCCTCAATTTCCCGCTGCTCGCCGATACCCAGGGCGAAGTCGCCCGCAAGTATGACATGATCCATCCCAATGCCGACAACACGCTGACCGTGCGGTCGCTGTTCGTCATCGGGCCGGACAAGAAGGTCAAGCTCAAGATCGAATACCCGGCCTCCACCGGCCGCAACTTCGATGAAATCCTGCGCGTCATCGACAGCCTGCAGCTGACCGCCAAGCACCAGGTGGCCACCCCGGTCAACTGGAAGCAGGGCGAGGATGTCATCATCGTCCCGGCCGTGACCAATGAGGCCGCCAAGGCCAAGTATCCCGGCGGCTGGAAGGAACTGAAGCCCTATCTGCGCATTGTTCCCCAACCCCAGGGCTAAGCGCCCTTACCTTTTTCTCCCTGACCAAACTGGGCGATGGCTTCACCATCGCCCTTTTTCTTTGCCCGCTCGCACGCGACCGAAGCGCCACATTCGTGCCGCATTACCCCGGCCCTGAGCCGAGATGGCCCGGCAGAGTGGATCAGAATGCAGGGTTGCGGACGATTTTGGTACGCTTTGCCGGAACCGTTGCCCATCGGCCACAGCGCGCAAAACGGTTTCGCGCTCTTTTCGATTCAAACCGCCGCATGCGGTCAAATTCGATGGGCGCTGGATTCTGGTTCTAAGGTTTACGGAATCTAAGCCGGCGGCAAGGGCGTTAACGCCCCCAAAACCCGTGCCCCTGGCGCCACAAAACGGGGCAGGACGTCGCAGGCGGTCCGTCTCGCCCAGATTCAGGCGCGCCTTGCCTCTATTGGTCCACGCATCGACAACTACAGTGAGCCACTGGACCATTGACTAAGAAAGCCGTTATCGCCGCCGCATCCGTTGCAGCTCTCCTTTTCACCTCGTCTGCAGCCTATGCCCAGTGTGGCGGCGCTTCCTGGTATGGCCCCGGATTTCACGGCAAGACCGCCGCGTCCGGCGAGACCTTCGACCAGAACGCCATGACCGCGGCGCACCGGACCCTTCCCTTCGGCACCAGGGTCGAAGTGACCGACCAGACCACCGGCAAATCGGTGGAAGTCACCATCAACGATCGCGGGCCGTTCGTCGGCAAGCGCATCATCGATCTTTCCAAGGGCGCAGCGGCCGCCCTCGGCTTCCAGAACCGGGGTGTCACCTCGGTCTGCCTCGCGCAGAAGTAGACGTCGTTTCCTCCCGAGACGATGAAGGCCGCCCGATCATCCGGGCGGCCTCTCTTTTGACTGGACGCGGCTTCAGGCGGCTTCCCGTTCCGCCTTGAGCACGGCGTCGATTTCCGCCATCACCGCCGCCGGTAGTGGCCCCTTTTCCAGCGCACCCAGATTGTCCCGCACCTGCGCCTCGGTCTTGAAGCCGGGAATGGGGAAAGCATGGGGCGAGCGGGCGAGGATCCAGGCAAGGGCACCCTGGGCTGGCGTGCGGCCGCCCGTGGTGAGCAGGTCACGCAAGGTGGCCAACCGCGCGAGCACCTCGGGTGTCGGCGCGCCCTCCCTGAAGTGCTTGACCCAGCCATGCCCGGCCCCGCGCACATCGCCCTCGCCGAAGCGGGTCTGGGCGCTGAACTTGCCCGACAGCAGGCCCATGGCCAGCGGCGAGCGGTTGAGACTGGCAAGACCCGCTTGCGCGCAAAGCGCCAGCATGTCCGGCCCGTCATGGAGCACATTGAGCTCCTGCTGCACCGCAGCAAAATGCGGAAACTTCAGCATGCGCCGCGCCGCTTCGGCATTGTCCGTGCTCCAGCCCCAGTGAGCAATCCGCCCGGCTTCCACCAACTTTTCCAGCGCTTCGCCGGCGGCATCAGCCTCTGCTTCGGTCAGATCACCGGGATGGATCTGGTAGAGGTCGATGGTTTCGACGCCGAGCCGCCTGAGCGACTGGGCATTGGCCCAGTCGATATAGGCGGGCGACACATCGATGCCGAGCAGGGCGCGTTGGGCCGCGTCATAGGTGAAGCCGAACTTGGTGGCGATCACCACTTCATCCCGGCGCCCCTTGATAGCGGCGCCGATCACCTCCTCGCTATGGCCGGTGCCATAGGCATCGGCGCTGTCGATCAGCGTGGCGCCCAGGTCGAGGCCGATCTCGATGGCGCGGATGGATTGGGCGTCGTCCACCTCGCCCCAGCCATCGTTGCGGCCATCAAGGGTGAAATGGCCGCCAATCGCCCAGCAGCCAAGGCCGACAGGCGCAGCAGAGCGGCCGGTGCGCCCCAAAGGTCTCAAGGTACTCATTTGCGTTCTCCATCAATATTCAACCGGGCGACGAAGTCGCCGGTCCGGCCGCGCTCGATGCCGATGTCGGCGAGCAGCCGCGCATCGAGCATGGAAAGCCTGCGGCGCGTTACATTGTGCATGTGCCAGGCCTGCAGCCTGCGGGTCAGGGGTTCGAACATGTTGGACTCCATGAAATGCACGCAGCATCTCTCGATCGCGGACCAGCTGCGTCCGCGTTGCAGAAATGGAATGCTGTTTGCGTTTTGGAACTGGCCTCGCCGGTTCTCTGGGGAGACAATTGCGCATATGCTGGCTCTTTCGCTATAGTCACAAACGCAACGCACTTTTCAGAAATGCAAAATGGATTTCTCCTGGGACGATCTCCGGCT
>CBFGPB010000275.1:0-3773 GCA_965650545.1 uncultured Devosia sp.
CCCTTGCGGCGGCGGGAGCCGCGATGCTTGGTGAGCTCGGGCGCCTCGTGGTCGGTCGCGATCAGGATATAGGGAAAGCTCTTATCGTCGCGCAGCAGCACGTTGAAGCGGGGCTTCAACCGCTTGATGAGATTGGCTTCGAGCAGCAGCGCTTCGGATTCGGTCTCGGTGCGCACGAACTCCATCGAGACCGTGGCGGCGATCATGCGCTGGATGCGGACCGGCAGGCCTTCGGGGCGTGTGTAGTTGGTGACGCGGGCTTTCAAGCTCCGGGCCTTGCCCACATAAATGACGCCGCCCTCGGCATCGAGCATGCGATAGACGCCCGGTGCTGCCGGCAGGGTGCGCACGAAGGCCTTGATAACCTCCGGACCGGAGGGAGGCGGGGATGTCGGGACGTCGGTCATGATCGGGGCGTCGGGCCGCGGCGGGCCGGATAGTCGAGGTGCTTGCCGCCATCGAGGGCGAGCATCTGGCCGGTATAGGAGGGCATGGACAGGATTGCCAGCACGCCCCGTGCGACCTCATCGGGGTCGGCATTGCGCTTGAGCGGGAGCGCCGCCACCGATTGATCGAAATCGGCCTGGCTCTGGCCCTTGTGCGGCAGCACCGGCCCCGGGCCGATGGCATTGACGCGGATCGCCGGCGCGAGCGACTGGGCCAGGGTCTGCGTGGCCGTCCAGAGCACCGACTTGGACAGGAAGTAGCTGAAATAGGCCGGACTGGGGCGGAGCACGCGCTCGTCGATGATGTTGACGATATTGCCCTCGGCCCCTTCCGGCAGCTGGGCCGCGAAATCGCGTGCCAGGAAGATGGGGGCCTCGGCATGGACGGCAAAGTGAGCGTCCCAAAGCGCCTCATCGATGTCGCGGGCGCTGTCGGGCTCGAAAGTCGATGCATTGTTCACGAGCGTGGTTATCGGGCCGAGGAGGCGCGCTGCCCTTTCGATCAACGTGCCGCGCTCTTCCCGGCGGGCCAGGTCAGCCTGGAGAACGGCGGCGCGGCCCCCCATTTTTTCGATGCGCTGCTTGAGATCCTGGGCGCCCTCCCGGTCGGAACGGTAATGGATCACCACCCCGTACCCTTGTTTGGACAACGCAGCGACGATGGAGGCGCCGATACGGTCGCTGGCGCCGGTGACAAGGGCCACGGGAAGAGGCTGATTCGACAGGGATTCGTGCGGTTTGGACATCAGGCGGACCATAGGCCGGAACGGGAGGGCGCATCAATCGGGCGGGCAGTAAATTGGGCATTAAGGGGCGCGGGCGTCAGGCCGTGGCAGCAGGGTTTTGTGCTATGCCCCGCGACAAAACAGGCGTAGCGTCATGATGTTGCGAGGCGGGAGGCCTCGCGCAGAAGAGGGGGGACTAGCATGGACGTTATCGTGCCCATTCTGGTGCAACTGATCGCTGGCGGCGCTGGCGGCAATGTCATCGGGCAATTGGCGAAGCAGCTGAACCTCGGCACCGCCGGCAATACCATTGTCGGTGCCATTGGCGGGCTGGCCGGAACCTGGCTGGCCGGAATGATTCCGGGTCTCGACTCGATGGTGGGTGCAGCCGCCGGCGCAGCGGGAACCGCGGGCTCGCTGGACTTCGGCGCGCTCGCCGGACAGGGCGCTACCGGCCTGGTCGGCGGCGGATTGTTGACCGCGATCGCCGGCGTCATCAAGTCGGCCATGGCGAAGAGCTGAGCCTTGCACTAGGCTTGGGGCGCCTCGCGACGGCGTTGCGAGGCGTTTTTGATTCGAGTTTTTCATGCCCCTCCATCCGCAGCGCGCCGACCAGGTCGGGCGCGCCATCATCCTCACCCTGACGACGATCGGCGTGTTCGGCATCCAAGATGCCGTCGCCAAGACCCTGGTGCAGGACTATTCTCCTTTCCAGATCACCATGATGCGCTATTGGGGCTTTGCGGTTTTCGCGCTGTTCCTGGTGGCAAGGCAGGCGCCGCTGCGGCAGGCGCTGCATACGCGGGCACCGCGACTACAGATCCTGCGCGGCGTGCTGCTGATGGCCGATATCTGGTTTTTCGCCCTGGCCCTGCAGACGGTGCCGCTGGGCGAGCTCCAGGCTATTGTCATCGTCTATCCGCTGCTGGTGACACTGTTCGCTATTCCGGTATTGGGCGAAAAGGTGGGCATTTTCCGTTTCGCTGCGGTGGGCGCAGGATTCGTCGGGGCGCTGGTGATCATGCGACCCGGTGGCGTGCCGCTGGGCTGGGGTGCCGGCTTCGCGTTGGCTTCGGCGGCGCTCTATGCCCTGTATATCGTCATCACGCGCAAAGTGGCTGCCATCGATAGCGCGGCGACCAGCATGACCTATGCCGCCGTGGTCGGGCTGGTGCTATCGAGCGGGGTGGGGGTGTTCTTCTGGCAGAACATGGGTTGGGCCGATCTGGCAATGGTCGTTGTCGTGATGATCACCACCTGCGCCGGCCATGGCCTGATGACCATAGCTCTCTCCATGGCCCCGGCCAGCGTGTTGCAGCCGTTCAACTATTTCTCGCTGCCCTGGGCCATCGTGCTCAGCATCGTGGTGTTCGGGCAGTGGATCGATGCGATCTCGCTGCTTGGCGCCGCCATCATTGTTGCGGCGGGCCTGGTGGTCATGGCGCGCGAGCGGGCGCGCCTGGTGCCCAAGGTTGCCCAGGAAGCCGTGCCCGCCGTCGAATAGGCGGGTCTTGAACTCGATGGGTCACAAGGGCATGTGTTTTCAATGATGGGAGGTGCGCGATGATCTGGCTAATCGAAATCGCCCTGGTTCTGCTGCTGATTGGCGGCGGCTGGACGATGCTGACGCGCAAGGGGCGGGAGAGCCGGCGCGAGGCGCTGACCATGCGCCGGGTCGACGCCTATATCGAAACGATCAGGCGCGAGCGGAAGAGTCCCGAACTGGCTGCCATGAGCGACATGGAACTGCGTGACCTGCTGCATTCGGGAGCACGGAACCTCAAGGTCGCCGAGCAGCGCAAGAGCTGGATCGTGCTCGGTTGCGGCGTGGCCAGTGTCCTGCTGGCGGCTGTGGCGGGCAGCCAGGAGGGCTGGCTGGGCTTCGCCGCCATCGCCGCCATCGGGGCCATCGTGACCTATGGTACGAATGAGTTCTTGTCGCGCCGCATGCGGGCGCCGCTGGAGAAACGCGGCATCGACATCGACCGTCTCATGGTCGAGTAGCGCCAATGACAACGCCGCCCGTGGGCGGCGTTGCGAAGGTCTGGCCGGCGATCAGCTGCCGATGCAGAAATATCCATTCGGACCGTTGAAGCAAACCTGGGCGCCCGGATTGCCCGGATGGATGGGCTGCGGCCAGGGGTCCCAGTGCGGCGGACGCGGTGGGCGCGGCGGATACGGGTCCCAATGGGGCGGACGGGGCGGACGCGGATTGTACCAGTCGTCATCCCAATCATCATCCCAGCTCGGGCGGCCGCTGCGCAGATAGTTGGCGGAGACCCAGCCATCGGGGCCGCGCTTTTCGACATAGCACCAGCTGCCGCGGCAGTACTGCACGTCGACCTGCTGGCCGCGGTAGAGCGTGTCGATCCGGGGGTAGCCGGTGCCGGGGCCGGTGCGCACGTTGACATTGCCGGTGGCGATGGCCGGCGCGGCAGAGGCCGCCACGGTGGTCGCAATGACGGCCAGAGTGGCGAGGCCCGATGCCAGGAGTTTCTTGTGAAGGGCCATGATCATGTCCTTTCCCTGTGAGTGGCTTTGACGCCTTGGTCTCAGGAAACAACATTGCGCATGAACCCAAGCTGAACGAGGGTCTGGTGAG
>CBFGPB010000276.1:0-3764 GCA_965650545.1 uncultured Devosia sp.
TGCGTCGGGGCCGCGTGTGTGACGGGGATGGGTGGGAGTATGGGAGAGGATTTTGATGCGGGGATAGATTTTTGGGTGGCGGCGGCTTTCCAGCCCATTGCAGACGACAAAACACCCTCGGGCCGGGCCCGAGGGTGCTGATTTTCGCGGTTGGTCGCCGCCCGGCTGGATTACCTGATAGCATTGCCTTCGGCGTTAAAGATGTGGGCCTTGGCGGGGTCGACATAGGCGGCGACTTTTGAGCCGATGGCGACGTTGCGCTGGCCTTCGAGGACAATGGTGAGGGCCTGGCCGTCGGTGGTGGTGGCATAGACCACGGTCTGGCCGCCGAGGTTTTCGACGAGGTCCACGGTCAGTTCGGCGAATTTGACGCCCGAGCCATCGGCGATGGTGATGTGTTCGGGGCGGATGCCGAGCGTGATGGCGCCGGTGACGTCGCGCCCGAGATCGAGGGTGACGCCGCCGGTCTTGAGCTTGCCGGCCTCGACGCTGGTGGTCATGAAATTCATCTTCGGGGAGCCGATGAAGCCGGCCACGAAGAGATTGCGCGGATTGTTGTAGAGCTCGAGCGGGGCGCCGGCCTGCTCGATGACGCCCGAGCGCAGGACCACGATCTTGTCGGCCATGGTCATGGCTTCGACCTGGTCGTGGGTCACGTAGATCATGGTGTTACCCAGATCGTTGTGGAGCTTGGCGATCTCGACGCGCATGGCGACGCGCAGTTCCGCGTCGAGGTTAGACAGCGGCTCGTCGAAGAGGAAGATTTTCGGTTCGCGCACGATGGCGCGGCCGATGGCGACGCGCTGACGTTGGCCGCCCGAAAGCTGCTTGGGCTTGCGCTTCAAAAGCGGCTCGATCTTCAGAATCTCGGCGGCGCGCTGCACGCGCTGGGCGATTTCGGCCTTGGGCATCTTTGCCGTTTCGAGGCCGAAGGCCAGGTTCTGGTAGACCGACATATGCGGATAGAGCGCATAGGACTGGAACACCATGGCAATGCCGCGCTTGGCCGCCGGCACCTCGTTCATGCGCTGGCCGTCGATCAGGAGGTCACCCCCGGTGATCGGCTCGAGCCCGGCAATCATGCGCAGGAGCGTGGACTTGCCGCAGCCCGAGGGGCCGACAAAGACGGTGAAGTCACCCGGCTCGATGGTGAGATCGACCCCATGGATGACCTGCACGTCGCCATAGGCCTTCTTGATCTGCCGCAACTGGATGGAGGTCGCCATGGTCTTGTCTCCTTAACGGAATTCGGCCGGCACCCAGCTCTGGTAGAGCGGGTGATCGGGACCGAGCGGCAGCACGACTTCGCTGCGGGTCGACGAAGAATGATAGAAGGCCGTCACCAGCTCGAGGGCGCGACGGCTGTCGGCGCTGGAGACGGGCAATTCGCCCTTGCCAAAGATGGCATCGTGGAAACGGGCCATCTGCGTCTGGAAGCGGCTGGGCACGTCCTGCCAGTTGGCGAGGAGGGCATCGATCTTGCCCTTGATCTCGTCGTTGCGCGGCAGGATCTTCCAGAGCTCCTTGCCCGGATTATAGGGCGCGTGGTCGCTCTCGAAGGTGACATTCTCGAATTGCAGGCGGATGCGGGTGATCTCGTCCACCGAGCCAAGGGTGGCGGTGAAGCTGGCCAGCGCGCCCGACTTCATTTCCAGCGAGGCTGAAATGGTGTCTTCCACCTCGATCGGGTTGACGCGGGTGGCGACGCGGCCGAAGACGCGGGCAATGTCGCCCATCAGATAGGTGAAGATGTCATGCGGGTGGATGGCATGGCCCATGAGCACGCCGCCCAGCTCGGTCTTCCACTTGCCGCGCCAGGGCACGGCGTAATAGGGGGCCTCGCGGCGCCACATGGTTTCCACCGTGCCGCAATAGGGCTTGCCGGCAAGACCGGCATCGATGATGCGCTTGGCCTGCTCGATGCCGTTGCCGAAGCGGTACTGGAAGACCGGCATGAGCTTGCCCTTGGCGGTCTTTTCGACCTCGAGGATGGCATCGACATCGGCGAGCGAGCCGACCAGCGGCTTTTCGCAGACGACATGCTTGCCGGCCTTCAATGCCTCGGTGACCATCATGAAATGGGCGCCGGGCGGGGTGCAGACATCGATGATGTCCACATCGTCCATGGTCAGCAGTTCGGCGAAGTTGACGATGCGGCGCTCGATGCCAAATTCATTGCCGATCTCGTCGAGGCGCTCGGGATTGAGGTCGCAAATGGCCACGACCCTGAACTTGTCGGCATTGGGCAGATAGCCCTCGACGATATGCGAGCGACCAATACCGCAGCCGACGACGGCAACATTCAAGACGCGGCTCATTGGGCCCACTCCGTTCCAACCTCGGCCATCTGCTGGGCCGTGAGGGCCAGCTTCATGGCATTGTAGCAGCGCTCCTGCGGCATGGCCGTCTCGGTGCGGTTGCGCACATCATCGAGGAACTGGCGGCCGAAGGGCAGATCGACTTGGGAACAGTCGATATGCTGGACGCCCTTCCTGTCAACGAGGAAGAGGTGGTTCTCACCGGGGCGGCCGGCGATATCGATGTATTTCCTGAGCTCGATATAGCCCTCGGTGCCCAGGATCGTGAGGCGCCCGTCGCCCCAGGTGGGCAGGCCCTCGGGGGTGAACCAGTCGACGCGGATATAGCCCGAGGTATTGGCGGTGCGGATATGGGCGTCGCCCACATCCTGCAGGCCCGGCCGATTGGGATTGCCGCGATTGGCGACGCTGGCCGAGACCACTTCGCCATCCATGGCGCCCGAGAAGAACAGGAACTGCTCGAACTGGTGGCTGGCAATGTCACAGAGGATGCCGCCATAGCGCTTGCGGGTGAAGAACCAGTCGGGGCGATTGTTGAGGCGCAGGGAGTGGGGGCCGAGGCCGACGGTATTGATCACCTGTCCGATGGCGCCCTTGGCAATGAGATTGCCCGCCTCGACGGCGGCGGGAACTTCAAAGTGCTCGGAATAGAGCACGGAGAAAATGCGGCCGGTTTCCTTCTGCACGCGCTTGATCTCGTCGAGCTGGGCAAAGGTGGTCATGCCGGGCTTGTCGGTCAAGACGTCCTTGCCGTGGCGCATGGCGGCCAGGCAGATGTCGGCGCGATCGCCGGGAATGGCGGCGGTGACCACGACCTGGATGGAGGCGTCCTCAAGGATGGCGGCCGGATCGGCGACGCGCCGGGCTTCCGGGTATTTCTCGCCGAAGGTCTTGGCGAGGTCATCCTCGATGGCGTGGAAGGCGACGAACTGGGCGCCGGCGCGCTTGAGACAATCCACCTGTCCATAGATATGGGCGTGGTTGATGCCGATGGCGGCAAATTTGATGTCAGACATAGAGTTAGCGTTTCATACCGGTAGTGGCGATGCCCTCGATGAGCATGCGCTGGAAGAACAGGAAGAACAGGAAGATCGGCACGAGGCTGAGAACGCTCATGGCGAACAGGCCGCCATAATCGGAGGTCCCCGTGCTGTCGGTGAAGGTCCGGAGCCCGAGCATGACGGTATAGTCGCTCATGCGGTTGAGGTAGATGAGCGGGCCGAAGAAATCGTCCCAGGTCCAGATGAAGGTGAAGACGGCCGCCGTGGCCAGAACCGGAAGGGACAGCGGCAGCATGATCTTCCAGTAGATGCGCCATGGACCGGCGCCATCCATCATTGCCGCCTCGTCCAGCTCGCGCGGAATGCCGCGGAAGAACTGCACCATGAGGAAGATGAAGAAGGCGTCGGCGGCGAGGAATTTGGGCACGACCAGGGGCAGGATGGT
>CBFGPB010000277.1:0-3758 GCA_965650545.1 uncultured Devosia sp.
TCCTGTCCCTGACCATTGCCGACCTGTCGGCCTTTGCCAAAAGCCTGCGCGAGCAGTTGAACAAGCTCGACGAGAAACCGAGCCATGTCGATATGCTCAACATGCTGTCGCGCTCGGCCGGTTTCCGAAATTACCAGCATTTGAAGGCCGTTACGGAGGATGCGCCGAAGGCGGATCCGGTTGACCTGACCTTGGTCGAGAAGGTCAGCCGGCATTTCGACGCCGAAGGCGTGCTGATGCGCTGGCCCTCCAAGAACAGCCTCCAGCCCTTATGCCTCTGGGCGCTGTGGGCGCGGATGGAGCCGGGGCGCGACTATGCCGACCGCGAGAATACTGACCTGCTCAATGCCTGGGCCAGCTTTGGCGACCACGCGCTGCTGCGGCGCGCCATGGTGGATATGGGTTATGTGGCGCGGACGCCCGATGGGCGCATCTATCGGCGCATCGAGCAAAAGCCGCCCTCCGAGCTCTCGGCACTGCTCAAGCGCATCACGCCGCAGCCCGCCTGAACGCCTCCTGGAGACCCAAGATGAACATGTCGATTTCGACATTGGGCGGTCGCGTGCGCATGCCGGCGCCCCGGATCACGCAGACGGCCAAGGAGCCGGTTGAACATACGGATGAAGGGGCAGGTCGCGTCCTCGTGGCTTTGCATGGCGGCATGGGCGGCGCGGACCAGAGCTGGTTGCTGGGGCGGGCCCTTCTGGGCGATGCGCACGTGTGGCGCGTGCTGGCCGTGTCGCGGCCCGGATATCTCGGTACGCCGCTGGCGACCGGCCGGACGCCGGACGAGCAGGCGGATGCCCTGGCAGCATTGCTGGATGTCCTGGGCATCGAGAAGGCCGTGGTGGCCGCCGTTTCGGCCGGTGGGCCGGTGGCTATTGCGTTTGCCCTGCGGCATCCGGCGCGATGCGCCGGCCTTGTCATGGTGTCGACGCCAAGCGGTCATATGCCCAGCGATCCGGCCATCCTGCGCCGACTGGACGGCATGGGGCGCGTGGCGCGTCTCCCGGGCGCGAGCGGGGTGCTGGGCTGGCTTGCAGGTCGAAAGCCGCGGCAGGCTGGGTTGCGATCGGTCCGGGATGAGGCCCTGCTCGACCGGACGCTGGCCGATCCCGAGGCGGGACCGCTGATGTTGGCGCTCCAAAACAGCATTTTTCCGCGGCTTGCCGAGCGGATCGCCGGAACGCGCAACGACATGGAACAGCTGGCCGCGCTGGGCGATTTGCCGCTCGAGAGGCTGGGGTTGCCGGTGCTGGCCGTGCATGGCACCGGGGACCGGGTCGTGCCGTTCGGCCACGCGCAAACACTTGAAAAATCAGCGAAAAATGTCCGCCTACTGGCTATTGACGGGGGCGAGCATGTTGCCCTCTTCACGCATTTGCGCGTGGTGCGGGCGGCGATGGCAGAGTTCGTGGAGGGGTTGCCGGGCTAGGCGATCTTGGAGATGCGCTGCATGGCGATCTTGGAAAAGAGATTGCCCATCTCGACCGCCTTGTTGGCCTGGATCGAAGCGAAGGTATTGGCAACGCTCGCATTTTTCTGCGCGACCTCAGCCGCCATGGCCCGGCGCTCGCGCAGATACTGCATCCGCTCGTGAGCGGGGAGCTGGTGCATGTTGTAGCGGTTGATCCTGGTCGAGCCGTAAGCCATGCCCGCGAGGGTGGCCGATTATGGTTAACCAAAGGTGAATTGGTTAGCACATTGCTAACGCTTGGTGTCGCGTCCGCTAGTGCTGCGTGACGACGAGGCCGGCCGCGGCCGCCATCATCGCGCCGGCCGTCTTGTTGAGGCGGCCGAGCGCCTTCTCGGAGCGGAACATTTCCCGCGCGGCGGAGGCCAGCCAGGCATAGCCGCAGCCGATGATGAGGAGGACCACGACGACGATGGTGGTCAGCTCGACGAAGGCGACGGGGTTCATCTCGCCCAGCGGGACCACGGTGGGGAGGATGGCCAGATAGAAGACGATGGTCTTGGGATTGCCCATGGTCAGCGAGAAACCGGCCAGGAAGGTCTTCCAGGGGTCTTCATTCCTGGGCTTCATCTGCTCCGAGCCGGGACGGGCCGTCCAGAACTTGTACGCGATATAGAGGAGGTAGGCGGCGCCGACCCAGCGGATGATGGTGAAGACCGGGCCGAACCAGGTGGCGATGGCAGCAAGGCCGAAGACGGCGAAGAAGAAATAGACCAGATCGCCCGCCAGAATGCCCAGCACCATGGGGAAGGCGCCCTTGAAGCCGCCGCCAAGGGCGCGCGCCACCACGGCGGCAACGCCGGGGCCGGGCACGAGCACGGCAATGGCATAGGCGATGGTGAAGGCGGAGAGGGTGAAGAGGTCCATGGTGGGCGCTTCCAGAACTGAGCGCGCGGACACTACGCCTCGGCGGGACGATTTGCCAGAGGCAGCGCGAGGGACTATGTAGGGGGTATCGCAACCCGACCGGACGGTTCCCAATGGATCGCATCCTCACAGCAATGCCGACCTGCTTTGCCCTTGAGGACTCTTCGACCCATGCCTTCCGTGACGCTATCGCGACTGACCTATACCGGCCCTGACGGCCACACCCTTTTCTCCAATCTCGACCTCAGTTTCGGCACCGGGCGCACCGGGCTTGTCGGCCGCAATGGCGTGGGCAAGACGACGCTGCTGCGGCTGATCACCGGGGAGATCGCGCCGACCTCGGGCACGGTCAGCGTCGCCGGACGGATCGGCGTGCTGCGGCAGCAGGTGCAGCCGGGCGCCGGCGAGACCATTGCTGACCTCTTCGGGGCCAGGGCGGGCCTTGCCCTCATCGAGCGCGCCATGGGCGGCGCGGCCAGCGCCGAGGAACTGGCCGAGGCCGACTGGACGCTGGAGGTCCGGCTCGACGCGGCCTTGGCGGCGCTGGCGCTGGATGTGCGGCCGGACACTCTGCTTTCGGCCCTCTCGGGCGGGCAGCGGACCCGGGCGGCGCTGGCGGCGCTGCAATTCGATGCGCCGGACCTGATCCTTCTCGATGAACCCACCAATAATCTCGATGCCGAGGGCAGGGGGGGGGTGGCCGGGATGCTGGCGGGCTGGCGGGGCGCGGCTATTGTCATCAGCCATGATCGCGGCCTGCTCGAAACCATGGACGCCATTGTCGAACTGACGGGCCTTGGCGCCACCAGCTATGGCGGCAATTTCACGCACTACCGGGAGCGCAAGGCGCTGGAACTGGCCTCGGCGCAACGCGACCTCTCGGTGGCGGAGCGACAGGTGGGCGAAGCGGCGAGGGCGGCGCAGGAAGCGCGCGAACGGCAGGCCCGGCGCGATGCCGGGGGTCGCAGGAAGGCGGCCAAGGGGGACATGCCAAAAATCCTCCTCGGCGGGATGAAGCGGCGGGCCGAAGCGACGGCGGGCGGGCTCGACCTTCTGGCCGAGAAGCAGGCCGATGCGGCGCAGATGCAGGCGGAGGAGGCGCGGGCAAAAATCGAGGTGCTTACGCCCTTTGCCGTCAAGCTCAAACCGAGCGGATTGCCCATGGGCAAGGTGGTGCTGCGGGCCAGCGGTGTCAGCGGCGGATACGATCCCGAGCGGCCGATCATCAAAGACTTTTCCATGGACATGATAGGGCCGGAGCGGGTGGCCATTACCGGGCCCAATGGCGTGGGCAAGACGACCTTGCTGAAACTGCTGACCGGGGAGCTGGCGCCGAGCGCGGGCGTGGTGCAGGTGGGCGGACCGATGGTGCTGCTCGACCAGCAGGTGGGGCTGCTGGACCGGGCGACAAGCATTC
>CBFGPB010000278.1:0-3754 GCA_965650545.1 uncultured Devosia sp.
GCGGCAAAAGCCTCGGCGGCGGCGATCTTCTCGGCTTCGCGGGCTTCCTTGGCGGCCTGGGCAGCCGAACGCTCGGACGCTTCGATCTTCTTGGTGCGCGAATTGGTCGATTCGAAAATACGGGCCGACTTGCCGCGACGATCGCGCAGGTAATAGAGCTTGGCGCGACGGACCTTACCGCGCTTGATCACTTCGATCGAAGCGATGTTGGGCGAGTAGATCGGGAAGACGCGTTCCACGCCTTCGCCATAGGAAATCTTGCGGACGGTGAAGCTTTCCATGATGCCGCCGCCGGAGCGGGCGATCACGACGCCTTCATAGGCCTGCAGACGTTCCTTGTCGCCTTCGCGAATCTTGACCCAGACCTTGACGGTGTCGCCATGGGTGAATTCGGGAAGTTCGCGCTTTGCGGCGAGCGCGGCAACCTGCTCGGCTTCGAGCTGTTCGATGATATTGGTCATGTTCGATCCGTTCGATCTTTTCATAGGAGCGATTGTTCGAGGTCTTGAACCCCGTCGCCCGGTCTTGGTTGGTAACGGAAGGGCAGTCTTCTTGGTCTTTTCCGGTGCCGGTCCGATACGCCAGGCACGCGAATGGG
The DNA here is from genome assembly GCA_965650545.1 of uncultured Devosia sp. Classification (GTDB taxonomy): domain Bacteria; phylum Pseudomonadota; class Alphaproteobacteria; order Rhizobiales; family Devosiaceae; genus Devosia. The sequence continues at coordinate 599 of CBFGPB010000278.1, forward strand.
CGGCTCATAGGGGAAAAAGCGGCAAGAGTCTAGGGGTTTTGGCTTCCAACGCATCGCGAGGACCGCCGCAAACCCTGCGCCGCCCTCGGGCCTGACCCGAGGGCCACTTGAAGCGCGCTGGCTGTCGAGGCAGGTCCTCGGATCAAGTCCGAGGACGGCATCGCGCAGGTCGGGAGATCAAGTTCACTTCAAGAGATCCGGCCGTCGCGCCTTGGTCAGCGCCAGGGACTGCTCGTGCCGCCACTTGGCGATCTTGCCATGGTCGCCCGACGTCAGCACGGCGGGGATGTCCATGCCCTCAAAGCTCTGTGGCCGCGTGTAATGCGGATATTCGAGCAGGCCATTCTCAAAACTTTCCTCGTCGCGGCTGTCGAGCGCTCCCAAGACGCCGGGAATGAGCCGCACCACGGCCTCCAGCAGCACCATGGCGGCCACTTCGCCCCCCGCGAGCACATAGTCGCCGATGGAGATTTCCTCGAGCCCCCGGGCGTCAATGACGCGCTGGTCGACCCCTTCGAAGCGGCCGCAGACAATGACGGCGCCGGGGCCGGTTGCCAATTCATGCGCCCGGGCCTGGGTCAGCGGTTTTCCGCGCGGCGACATCAGGATACGGGGACGCGGATCGCCCGCGGGGGCGATCGTGTCGATGGCCTTGGCCAGAATATCGGGCTTGAGCACCATGCCGGCGCCGCCGCCCGAAGGCGTGTCGTCCACGGTGCGATGCCGGTCGGTGGCAAAATCGCGCAGCTGGGTGGCGCGCAGGCTCCAGAGCCCATCGCTCATGCCACGGCCGAGCACCGAGGCCCCCAAGGGCCCGGGAAAGAGCTCGGGAAAGAGGGTGATGATATCGGCCGAGAACATCAGTCGGGCTCTTCCTCGCCCGGATCGGCGTCAAGCGGCGGGGCGATGACCAGATAGCCGCCGGAAATGCTGACCGTGGGCACGACGGCCTTGGTGAAGGGATAGAGATATGTGTCCCCCGAGCGCGGGTCGCGCACTTCCAGGATATCGCCGGCCCCATGATCGTAGATGGCGCTGACGGCGCCGATGGAAACGCCGCTGTCGAGGCGGGCATCGAGCCCGATCAGGTCAGCATGATAGAAGTCGTCCTCATCCTCGATCTCGGGCAACTGGCTGCGGTCGACATAGAGCTCGACGCCATTGAGCAGTTCAGCGGCATTGCGGTCACGGACACCCTTGAGCCGCGCGATCAGCACGGTCTTTTGCAGCCGGGCGCTTTCGATGGTGATGGTGAGACCGGGACGGTTGGTCTCGAGCGGGCCATAGTCGGCAATCGCTTCGGGATCCTCGGTATGGGAGGTGATGCGGACCTCGCCCTTGATGCCATGCGCCGCGCCGATCGTGCCCATGAGGATGCGGGAGGATTTTTCTGCCATTGTCCTGGCCCCAATTGTTCAAGCGGCTCCATAGCAGCGCCGTCAGGCCATGCAAGAGCGTTCAGCGCGCAGGCACCAGTTCGATGACGTCGTGGGTCGATTCAAAAAGCGGAAACGGCATTTCGAGGCGATAGCGCACCGGCTTGCCCTCGACCTTGTAAAGGCAACCCACCTGATTGCGCTCCGGGTCGGCGCCGTAAGCCACGGGCTCTTCGTCGCCATAGTGCAGGGCACCCCAATAGAAGAGGCCGCCGTCGGAGGGCAGGAGATCGCCCTTGAAGCGCTGCGAGCCGGTCAGCTTCTCGATCACCGTGCCATCGCCCGAAATTTCGCAGTCGAAATAGCCATAGGCGGTAAGGGGCAAGAGGCCACCCAGCTTGATGGTGCGGCAGCGATAGGCCCCATCGGGGATTGCGGAGATTGGCACATCGCCAGGGGCATAAAGCGCCGAGACCACTGCCCGCTCCTCGGCGCTGTCGGAAAGCAGGGCCTCCCCCAGGCCGCGGATACGTGCCGTTTCAAAGCCCGTCATGCGGTCGCCATCGAGCTGGTCGATCGCGGCTCCGGACGGTACTTCGCAGGCCAAGGGTGTCCCCACCGGCAGCGCCAGCAGGGCCGTCAGAACGCCAGCGGCGCCTCTGCGACGAAAAATGGAAAGCATCGCCCTCTCCCTTGATCCAGAGCAAGGAACCTTGCACGGGACTGGCGCTTTCTCAAGGAAGACACAGAAGTGGAGGCGTCCCCATGTCCCAGATTCTCACCGACCGCGAAGCGATCCGCCAATGGGTCGCCGCCCGCGGCGGCAACCCGGTGCTGCGCGATATCCCCGATGGCAGCAAGACACGCACCGTGCTGCAGTTGGCTTTTGGCCAGGAAGCGCTCAATTCCGACACCAATCAGGGGCCCGACCGGGTGGGGGGCTTCCAGTTGGTGAGTTGGGAAGAGTGGTTTGCGGCGCTGGACCAGGGGCATCTTGCCCTCAAGGTGTCCGACGATCCTGCAGGCGGCAACGAGGCCGAGTTCGAATTCGTCGAGCGCGACTGACCCTTCCGGTCAGGTGGCATAGGCCCGGCGCAGGGGGGTCGTCGCGCTTACCTCTGCCAGCATGACGCGGTCGCGACCATTGGCCTTGGCCGCATAGAGCGCCTTGTCGGCCCTTGCGGTCAGGGATTTGAGGCTCTCGCCCGGGCGGTGGCGGGCAATGCCGGCGCTCAGCGTCACGCCCCAGCCGATCTCGTCGCCGAAATCGGAGGTCGAGAGGCCATCGCGGATCGCTTCGGCAAAGAGCCGCGCCGTATTGGTGTCGCCACCAGGCAGCAGGACGGCAAATTCCTCGCCGCCGACCCGGCCGGCAACGGACTGGATCAGCGTCATCTCGCCGACCAGTTGTCCAAGGCGTTCGATCACCCGGTCCCCCGCGGCATGGCCTGCCGTGTCATTGATCCGCTTGAAATGGTCGATGTCGAAGAGCACGAGGCAGGTCGGGCTGTCCCCGGCTGCCTGCAACCGGGTCGAGGCGGTTTCCTCAAAGGTGGCGCGGTTGAGCAGGCCCGTCATGGCGTCGGTACTGGAACGCTCCCGCATGCGGTTGATCTCAGCCAGAATGTCGCGCAGCACGAGGGCCACAGCCAGCACCAGCAGGGCAACGATGGTGATGATCGTCACCGTCAGGGCATGCTCCACGGGCGGCCGAACACCCGGCGGTGGTGTGAAATCGATGAGGCCGGGGCCGGGACGCGCCCCTGCCGGGCCAAGGGGC
>CBFGPB010000279.1:0-3735 GCA_965650545.1 uncultured Devosia sp.
CCACGCGCGGCAGGCTCACGCTGAACTGGGCAATGCGGAAATAGAGGTCGGCCCGGAACGTGCCCCCCTCCACCATGGATTTGATGTCCCGGTTGGTCGCGCTGACGACGACGAAATCGGCCGGCTTGGGCGTGCCCCCGCCCAGCGGCGCCACCTGTTTGTCCTGCAAGACCCGCAACAGCCGCGACTGCAGCATCAGGGGCATGTCGCCGATTTCGTCGAGAAACAGGATGCCGCCCTCAGCCTGCTGGATCAGCCCCTTGGCCCCGCCCTTGCGCGCGCCGGTAAAGGCACCGGCCTCATAGCCGAACAGTTCGGCTTCGATCAGGCTTTCGGGCAGCGCCGCGCAATTGATGGCCACGAAGGGCTTTTGCGCGCGGTTCGAAAGTTTGGCCAGATGCCGGGCAAACACTTCCTTGCCGGTGCCGGTCTCGCCCGTCACCAGCACCGGGATTTGCGCATTGATCAGCCTGACGGCCTTGTCGAGGTCTGCGCGTGTCGCCCCAAGCATGAAGGGCTCGTCGCCATCCGCCTTGAGCGCGCGTATGCCGAACACCCGCCCGCTCCGCGCCTCCGGATGGGTGATGGATGCGGCGAATTCGTCGCCGTTCCGGCTGCGCAGCCGTCTTTCGAGCGCCTCGAACAGGTCCTCCCTTCGGGTCTTGCGGAACGCCACCCGGTCCATGCCGAGCAGGCTCAGTGCCCGGCGGTTGCCCGCGATCAATTGCTCGCCCTCGAACACCAGCACACCCTCGCGCGGCGTGCCCAGGAGGTGATTGCTGCGGTGGAACCGCACCACGGTCCGGTCTTCGAACCCGCGATTGAAGAAGCGGTGTTCGATCTGCTCCACCGCCAGCCGCACCAGTCCCAATGCATGGGTGTGTTCGGCGCTGGCGTGCCCCGACATGTCGAGCACACCCGCCAGCTTGCCATAGGGGTCGAAGATCGGAGAGGCCGCGCAATGGAGGATGCCATGCGGCTCGAAGAAGTGTTCCCCGCCATGCACGGCAATGGCGCGCCGTTCGGCCATGGCCGTGCCGATGGCATTGGTGCCTGTCGATGTTTCCGACCAGGCCACACCCGGCAGTAGGGCCACCTGTGCCGCCTCGCCCGCAAATTCGGCGCTGCCCACCACGTCGAGCACGGTGCCCGAGGCATCGGTGAGGATCACCACGCTGTCGGTGTTCTTGGCCTCGCTGCGCAGGCTCATCAGCTCCGGCCGGCTCAACAGCCGCAGCGCCTCGTTCTCCTGTTGCAGGTGGCGCAGTTCGGTCGCGGTTAGGGGTGCCACACGGAGCCTGTCCCCGGCATCGAGCCCCTGTTCGGCGCAACGCTGCCAGCTGCGCAGGATCGGGTCGGGCACCACGCCATCCGGCAGGCGGTGACCGGAGAAGAATTTTTCGCGCGCCGTGGCCAAAGCCAGTTCGGACGATAGGTTCATTCTTTCCATCCTCCCAGGTGTGGCAGTTTGCAACATGTGTTGCGTCCGCCATCGCCTCTGGTTGTTGCAAAGTGTTGCGCCGGTCTGGGGGAGCTGTAAAGCGAAACTCGCCGGGTCTGGATTTGACGTTTCAGATCAGGTGTTTGGCCGCCCTGGCATGGCCATTGCTCTTGAAGCTTCCATTCAAGCACCAAGGGAGGAAACCTTGAACAAGCCAGAATTCATTGGCCAGCGCACCAAGTCTCCGTACAAGGCCAGGTACGGCAACTATATCGGCGGGCAGTGGGTGGATGCCGCCGATGGCCAGACCTTCGAAAACACCTCGCCCATCACCGGCCAGGTCATCTGCGAAGTGGCGCGCGGCAAGGCCGCCGACATCGAGCGCGCCCTCGATGCCGCCCACAAGGCTGCCCCCTCCTGGGGCCGCACCTCGGTGGCCGAGCGCGCCAATATCCTCAATAAAATAGCCGATCGCATCGAGGACAATCTCGATCTCATTGCGTTGGCCGAGACCTGGGACAATGGCAAGCCGATCCGCGAGACCAAGGCAGCCGACATTCCCCTCGCCATCGATCACTTCCGCTATTTCGCTGGCGCCATCCGCGCCCAGGAAGGCGGCATTTCCGAGATCGACCACGACACCATCGCCTATCACTTCCATGAACCGCTGGGCGTCGTCGGCCAGATCATCCCCTGGAACTTCCCCATCCTGATGGCCACCTGGAAGCTCGCTCCGGCGCTTGCCGCCGGCAATGCCGTGGTCCTCAAGCCTGCCGAGCAGACCCCGGCCTCGATTCTGCTGCTGATGGAACTGATCGAGGACCTGCTTCCGCCCGGCGTCGTCAACATCGTCAACGGCTTCGGTCTGGAAGCCGGCAAGCCGCTCGCCTCGTCCAACCGCATCGCCAAGATCGCCTTTACCGGCGAGACCACGACGGGGCGGCTCATCATGCAATATGCCAGCCAGAACCTCATCCCGGTCACGCTCGAACTGGGCGGCAAGTCACCCAACATCTTCTTCAAGGACGTGCTCGAAGAGGACGACGACTTCTTCGACAAGGCGCTCGAAGGCTTTGCCATGTTCGCCCTTAACCAGGGCGAGGTCTGCACCTGTCCCAGCCGCGCCCTGATCCAGGAAAGCATCTATGACCGCTTCATGGAGCGGGCGATCAAGCGCGTCGAGGCCATCAAGCAGGGCTCGCCCCTCGATGACGCGACCATGATCGGTGCCCAGGCCTCCTCCGAACAGCTCGAAAAGATCCTCTCCTATCTCGACATCGGCAAGCAGGAAGGCGCCAAGGTCCTGACTGGCGGCGAGCGGAACGTCTTCGAGGGCGACCTGGCCGGCGGCTATTACGTCAAGCCGACCGTCTTTGCCGGCCACAACAAGATGCGCATCTTCCAGGAGGAAATCTTCGGGCCGGTCGTATCGGTCACCACCTTCAAGGACGAGGACGAAGCCCTCGCCATTGCCAATGACACGCTCTATGGCCTTGGCGCCGGCGTCTGGACCCGCAATGCCAACCGCGCCTATCGCTTCGGTCGCGGCATCCAGACCGGCCGAGTCTGGACCAATTGCTACCACGCCTATCCGGCCCACGCGGCCTTCGGCGGCTACAAGCAATCCGGCATCGGCCGCGAAAACCACCGCATGATGCTCGATCACTACCAGCAGACCAAGAACATGCTGGTCAGCTACAGCCCCAAGAAGCTCGGCTTCTTCTAAAGCGCAGCTTCCGGGCGATCCTCCTCCCGGAAGCACCCTTCCATTCCGGTCGATGCCCCCAGACGCTAACCCGTCTCTCCCCCCAAGGCGGCGTCGGCCGGAATGGCCCTTTCTCCGAAAGGATCCGCCCCATGCAACAGGTTCCTCGTGTCGTTGCCACCCCAGCCGCGCTCCACCTCATCGGCCAGATCGTCGCCCGCCATGGCGATATCCTCTTTCACCAGTCCGGCGGCTGCTGCGACGGTTCCTCGCCCATGTGCTACCCCAGGGGTGATTTCATCATCGGCGATCGAGACGTGAAGATGGGCGAGATTGGCGGCTACCCCTTCTTCATGTCGCCCAGCCAGTTCGAGTACTGGCAGCACACCCAGCTCATCATCGACGCCATTCCCGGCCGCGGCGGCATGTTCAGCCTCGACAATGGCACCGAACAGCGCTTCCTCACCCGCTCCCGCCTCTTCACCGACGAGGAGCACGAAAACCGCGCCCCGGTGAGTACAGGCGCCGACGCATGAACCACCTCTCCCTCTGGGGGAGAGGTCGGCCGCAGGCCGGGTGAGGGGGCCTT
>CBFGPB010000280.1:0-3733 GCA_965650545.1 uncultured Devosia sp.
CGGACGCTGACCCGCGTCCCCACCGCCACCGACCAGCACGCGCTCGAATTCCTCATGCGAAATGAAGCCGGCGCCTTGGCCCGCGGCCATGATGCGGTCAAACTGCTCTGGGAATGCTGCCAGATTCCTGACTATCAGGGCATTTCACCGGCGGCTCACGGCGAGATCGTCACACGTATTTATTCGGATTTGAGACGAATTGGATCGGTCAAGGCAGACTGGATTGCCGAGCAGGTCCGCTTTTGCGACAATGCGGAGGGTGACATTGACACGCTCAGTAACCGGATCAAGCAGATCCGAACCTGGACCTTTGTCGCCAATCGCAAAAACTGGCTTGAAGACCCTACCTATTGGCGCGAAAAGACGCGAGACATTGAAGACCGCCTGAGTGACGCCCTGCATGAGCGTCTCACTCAGCGATTCGTCGACCGGCGCACCAGCGTCCTGCTCCGCCACCTGAAAGACAAACGTATGGTATCTCCCGAAATTAACAGCCAAGGCGAAGTGCGGCTGGAAGGTCACCTGATCGGTACGCTCGAAGGCTTCCGCTTCACCCTGGCGCGCAATGATGGCGATGTGGACGCCAAGGGATTGCGTGGCGCTGCCGACTCGGTGGTCGCTCCCGAGATACACCATCGTGCCGAACGCCTGGCCGGTTCGCCAAATGAAGAATTCGTGTTGGCCACTGATGGGCGCCTGCGCTGGCGCGGCGAGATCGTTGCCGAACTGGCCGAGGGCGACAGCCTTTACCGTCCCCGCATCATCATGCTGGCCGACGAGACGCTGACCGGTCCCGACCTCGAAAAGGTGCAGGACCGCCTCTCGCTCTGGCTGCGCCATCACATCAATACCGTGCTCGAACAGGTCATGGCGCTCGAAGCGCCGGCCGATCTCGAAGGCACGGCCCGTGGCCTGGCCTATCAGCTCTTCGAGCATATCGGCCTCCTGCCGCGCGCCAATGTCGCCGACGAGGTCAAGGGGCTCGACCAGGATGTGCGCGGCAAGCTGCGCAAGCTTGGCATCAAGTTCGGCGCCTACCACATCTATCTGCCGCTTTCGCTCAAGCCCGCTCCGCGCGAACTCGCCCTGATCCTGTTTGCATTGAAGCATGGCGGCGTGCGCCAGCCTGGGGTCACCGATATTCCCCATATCGTGCTCTCGGGCCGCACCTCCTTCCTCGTCGATCCGGAAGTGGACACCCGCCTTTACGAGATTGCCGGCTTCAAGGTGGCGGGAAAGCGCGCGGTGCGCGTCGATATTCTTGAGCGCCTCGCCGACATCATCCGTCCGCTGATCGCGCTCGATGCCTCGCGTCCCTATGCCGGCGATCTGCCGGCCGGCGCTGCCGAAGGCAATGGCTTCCGCGTCACTGTGGAAATGACCAGCCTGCTCGGCTGCTCGGGCGAGGATTTTGCCTCGATCCTGACCTCGCTGGGCTATCGCCTGCGCAAGACGCCCAAGGCTCCGGCTCCGGTCGCCCCCGCCGAGGCCTCGCAGGAAACCGAGGCGCTCGAAGCCAGCCTTGAGGCCGCGCCTGCCAGCGTCGAGCCCGTGGCCGAAGCCACCTCTGGTGAAGTGGCCGAAGTTGTGCCGCCTGTAGCCGAAGGCGTCGTTCCGGACGCAGCGCCCGCCGAGGCTGCGCCGGCCGAACCGGAATTCGATGAAGTCTGGTTCCCCGGTGGCCGCCGCCACAACGACAACAACCACCGCGGCCGTCAGAACGCCCGCCGCGAGGGCGAGGCGGAGGGTCAGCAGGGTCGTCGCAACGATCGTCCGCGCCACCATGGCAAGGGGCCGCGCCGACCGGAAGGCGAGGTGCATCAGCCCCGCCCGCAGGGTGGCCGCCCCAATGGCAAGGGTCGCGACGAGGAGCGTCGGGGCCGTCCGGACAAGGCCGACCGGCCGGAGCGCAATGATCGCCGTCCGCCGCGCGAAGAGCGCAAGGTGGTCTTCGATCCCGATAGCCCCTTTGCCAAGCTCGCCGCCCTGCGCGGCAAGACCGAGTAATTGCCCGGGCCGGTCGAAACGCCGCTCCGCAAGGAGCGGCTCGACCGGTTCCTGTTCTTCTCGCGCGCGGTCAAGTCCCGCACCCTGGCGCAGAAAATCATCGAAAGCGGCGCCATCCGCGTCAATTCCGAGAAGACCGAACGCACCGATTTCAAGGTCGGCGCGGGCGATGTGCTGACCATGGCGCTACACAATCGGATCGTGGTCTGGCGTATCCTCGACTGCGGCTCGCGCCGCGGTCCGGCCAGCGAGGCACAGGGGCTCTACGAGGATATCTCGCCGCCTCCGGTGCCGCGGGCCGAACTGTCGCCCTATGATGCGGCCATTGCCGAGCGGCCGGTGGGCGCGGGCCGCCCGACCAAGAAGGAGCGGCGCGAGACCGATCGGCTGCGCGGGTCCGAGGACGAGGACTAGGCGCCGAACCCCCACCCTTGATCCCTCCCCACAAGGGGGAGGGAGACGATGAACGCGGACCTCTTGGTCCTTCGCCTCCCTCCCCTTGATGGGGAGGGAATGAGGGTGGGGTGACCGACAAATGCCTGATCATGTTCGAGGCAGATCATTTCTCAATCTGCCCACCCCTGCGCCAAACCGTCCCCTTTGACAGCCTTGCGATACACAAGAAAACGGTTTAGCACCGTCCCGGTTGAGACAGGCGGGCTGACCTGCCCAAGGGTTGGGCCGCGCTTAGATGGGATCGCCTCCTAGATGACCTATATCGTCACCGACAATTGCATCGCCTGCAAGTATACCGACTGCGTGGAAGTGTGTCCGGTGGACTGCTTCTATGAAGGCGAGAATATGCTGGTGATCCATCCGGACGAGTGCATCGATTGCGGCGTCTGCGAACCCGAATGCCCGGCCGAAGCCATCAAGCCCGACACCGAAAGCGGGCTCGATGAATGGCTCGAACTCAACCGCAAATTCTCGGCCGCCTGGCCGAACCTGACCGAGCGCCGCGATCCGCTGCCCGAGGCCAAGGAGCGTGACGGGGAATCGGGCAAGCTTGCCAAGTACTTCTCGGAAGAGCCTGGCGAAGGCGACTGATCGCCGGCCTGCCCGTTGGCGAGAGATTTGTAAGACAAGACAATGGCTTGTCATGGTTTGGTCACACGAGGCTGCCCGCCGGGCGGCCCGCTTGTGCTGACCTGATTCGTTCCTTTTGATTTTGCTGATTTTTTGTGCTATGGTGTCACCATATGCAGTTAAGCCCGTCCACCAGCCCGTGCCGCAAGGCACGATTTTTTTGACACCAGACAAAGCTGACGCGTGACGTTCCGGAAAAGCGGACCCGGAGCGACATAGGTCTTTACTGCGCATGATGCGCCCAATTGCGGGCGTCAACGAGTAGAAGTGGCAAGTCCTTCCCGCAAGGAACAGGCCATTTGGGGCGTCAACAAGGAGTTCCAGCATATGGTAGCCAAGAAGCAGCAGCAGCGGCTCGGGTTCAAGACGGGTGAACATGTGGTTTATCCCGCCCATGGCGTCGGCATGATCGTCGCCATCGAAGAGCAGGAAGTCGCTGGCCTGACCCTTGAGCTGTTCGTCATCAGCTTCGAGCAGGACAAGCTGACCCTTCGCGTTCCGGTCGCCAAGATCAAGTCCGTCGGCATGCGCAAGCTGGCCGAGGAAGACGAAGTCAAAAAGGCTCTCGACACCGTCACCGGCCGTGCCCGCGTCAAGCGCACCATGTGGTCGCGCCGCGCCCAGGAATATGAAGCCAAGA
>CBFGPB010000281.1:0-3730 GCA_965650545.1 uncultured Devosia sp.
TTACGGATAAATGCCGATGGCTCAATTTTTAAGCAAATGCCCATCGGGGAAGCATTACTTCCGCGCAAACAAAAACACCCCTGCCGGTGGACAGGGGTGTCGCATTCAACCCTGCGCCGCAATCAAGTCAGGGCGCCGATCACCGCCTCGATGCGCTTCTTCATGGTCGAGGCATCGAAGGGCTTGATGATGTAATTGTTGACGCCGAACGAGATGGCTTCCTTGACCTGTTCCTTGTCCGAGCGGCCGGTGGCCATGATGAAGGGCATGGCCTGGGTGCGCGGATGCTTGCGGATCACCTTGAGCAGGGTGAGGCCGTCGATGTCTTCCATGTTCCAGTCGGAAATGATCAAGTCGACATTGCTCTTTTCGAGCTTGCCCAAGGCGTCGCGCCCGGACTTGGCCTCGATGATGTCCTTAAAGCCCAGCTGGGTCAGGATGTACTTACAGATGCCGCGCATCGACTGCTGGTCATCGACGATCAGAACGCTCACAGCGCTTGCTTTTGGCATGGTGATTCTTACCTCTACGCGCCTTCGGCCTTCGGGCCGCACTTGAACCCAGACTCTAGGGATCAAGCGTTACAAATGTCTCAATTGCTCGATCGGCATTGTCCGGGCAGGGTTCAGGCAGCCGATTTGAGTTTGACCAGGGCATTGGCCAGCTTGGCGGCAATCTGCTCGACGGGCGCCTGCTCGACGACGGCACCTTCCTCGAAGGCCACGCGCGGCATGCCATAGACCAGGGCCGACGCCTGGCTCTGGCCCACCGTATAGGCCCCGGCATCGCGCATCAGCTTGAGGCCGCGGGCGCCGTCGCGACCCATGCCGGTGAGAATGGCACCCACCGCCATCGAGCCTACGGTCTTGGCCACCGATTCAAACAGCACGTCCACGCTTGGGCGATGACCGCTTTCGAGGCCGTCCTGCCCGAGCCGGCATTTGAGCTGGCCCGAAGATCGCTCGACCCGCAGGTGATAGTCGCCGCGCGCCACATAGGCATGGCCGGCCAGAAGCGGCATGCGATCCTCGGCCTCGACCACCTTGAGCGCGCACAGTTCGTCGAGCCGGGCAGCGAAGCGTCCGGTGAAGCCGGCCGGCATATGCTGGGCAATGACCACGGGCGGACAATCGGCAGGCATTTCCGAGAGCACGGCGCGAATGGCTTCGACGCCCCCGGTCGAGGCGCCGATGGCGATCAGTGCCCCCTCGGGCGCGGCGGCCGTCTTGAGTGGAGCCTTGTTGACCTTGGGGACTTCGGCGCGGCTGGCCGACCGCCCACGTACGTCGGACTTGGCCGCAGCGCGGATCTTGTCGCGCAGGCCGGCCCCGAAGGCATCGAGCCCACCGGCGAATTCGGCGCTGGGCTTGGCGACGAAATCGACCGCGCCCAGTTCGAGGGCAAGCAGGGTCTCGCTGGCACCCTTCTTGGTGAGAGTGGAAACCATCACCACCGGCGTCGGCCGCAGGCGCATCAGCCTTTCGAGAAAAGCCAGCCCGTTCATATTGGGCATTTCGATGTCGAGGGTCACCACATCGGGGTCGAGCGCCTTGATCTTCTCGCGCGCGTCGATCGGGTCGACCGCCGTGCCGACCACGTCGATGTCGCCATCACGCGTCAACATGCGTTGGAGAACCTCACGGATGAGAGCCGAGTCGTCGACGACCAGAACCTTGATGCTCATCATGCAGCTCGCTTGTTCAGTTTTTCCTTGGCCTGGTAGATCGTCTTGCCCACCAGCCGGAACCCATCACCACCCGTTCCCAGGTTTTCCGAGTGGCCGATATAGAGGAAACCCTCCGGCGCCATCAGCTTGGCGAACCGGCCGAACACTTCGCCCTGGGTGGGCTTGTCGAAATAGATCGCCACGTTGCGGCAGAACACGGCATCGAACGGACCCTTCATGGGCCAGGGGCCAATGAGGTTGAGCGGCTTGAACGACACCAGGTCGCGCACGGCGGCGGGAATGCGGATCATGCCGTCGCCCAATCTCTCGAAGGGGCGCGAGCGCTCCGCGGAAAGGCCGTTCAGCTCGTTTTCCGGATAGACGCCGCCGGCCGCCTTGGCGAGCACGGCCGTGTCGATGTCGGTGGCGAGAATCTTGAAGTCCCAGCGCTTGAGCTCGGGATAGGCGGACAGGAGGTCCATGCCGATCGTATAGGGCTCCTGGCCCGTGGAGCAGCCCGCCGACCAGATTCTGAGGCGCGCGCCTCGCGGCCGCTCGCTCATCAGCGCGCCCACATAGGAGCGCAGATGCTCGAAATGATGGTCCTCGCGATAGAAGCGCGTGAGATTGGTGGTCAGCGCGTTGACGAAATCCTGCCCGTCCTGGGCCGTGCCGCCACGCTCCAGATAGTCGACATAAGCGTCGAAGCTCGGGAGCCTGAGCGCCCGCACGATCTTGGAGAGGCGGGACACGACAAGGGTCCGCTTGGCATCGCTGAGCGATATGCCGGCCACGGCATAGACCCGGGCCTTGATCCGCGCGAACTCCCGCTCGCTGAGGGAATATTCCCCCTGTTCCATGCAACCACCCCTTTTATGCCGGTTTCTTCCGGACCTGGAGCGTGGTCAGCAAAAGTTGGAGACTTTTGCGGTTCGACCACGCGACGACTAAAGGACTAAAGCATCGCCCCGACGCCGTCGGCCCGATGCTTTAGCTGGCAGCGCGCTGGCTGATGCCGATCTCCTGATCGGTCGGGCCAGCCACCGGCCTTGCGGTCATGGCGGGCACCTCGTTGCGCCCGGCCACATCTGCAATCGGAGCGATACTGGAGGGCGCATTGCTTAGATTGCGTAAATTCTCGCGCAGGGCAGCGGTGATTTTTTGCAGGCCGCTGGCTTCATCCAGACCGATACGGGCCTGGCTGCGCCCCTTGTCGGCGATGATGCGGATATCCTTGGCGCTGCGATTGGTGACCTGGGCCAGCTGGCGCACCTCGTCGGCCACGACGGCAAAGCCGGCGCCCTTTTCGCCCGCCCGCGCCGCTTCCACGGCGGCATTGAGCGCCAGCAGGTTGGTGCGGAACGAGACGTCCTCGATGCCCGCGGTCATCGTGTCGATTTCCTGGGCCATGCGGGCAATCTCACCCACCAGCGTCTGCGTCCGTCCGGCGGCCTGCTCGACCTGTGCGGCAAGCCCCTCGGCCTCGTCACCGCGTCGCCGCGCCGCGGCCAGATCGGCCTCCAGTTGCGCCATCTTCGCGACACCCGCCGCCAGGGCCTGGCGCCCGGTTTCGGCGGCCTGCTCGAGGTCGGCTGCCCGCGCCTCGAACTGCGCAAGCAGGGTCTTGACCGAACTGAGCCGGGTTTCGAGCGCCACGCGAGCCTGCGCCTCGTCGCGCTGCTGCTCGTCCAGCCCGGCAAACAGGTCGATGATCATCTGCGCTTCCTCGGCCAGCGGCAGGCCCGGATCACTGAGCGGCTGGCCGGTGAGCACGCTGCGCAATTGCTGCCAGCCCGCATCGAGCCGTTCGAAGGTCAGATTGAAATCCGCCAGCGCCGGACGGGCGGCAGCTGCGTCCGCCTGGAAGCGGAAGCCTGTCTGTCCCCCGCGCAGGGCGCCAAGTGCCGATTCGAGGTCGTCGTCCTCGATGAAGTGACCCGCCGGCTTGAGCTCGAGCGCGTAGCGCCCGGATGGCAGGGGGCGCCGATGGGCCACAAGGCGCCTGCCCCTGAGCATGACCAGCGCTTCTTCGGGCGCACCGCCGCCGCCATCGAGATAGCCGGC
>CBFGPB010000282.1:0-3713 GCA_965650545.1 uncultured Devosia sp.
CGCACCTCGTCCTCGACGCTGTCGAGAATGCGATTGATTGCGGCGACTGCCGCAGCCGGGTCTTCCGCCACGATGGCGTCGGCCAGGTCGCGATGCATGGGGAAGGAATCGAGGCCGAAGGCGTCGCGGTTGAACGGGGACATGTCGCCCCGCTCCAATGCATGATCGAGATTGGTGAGGATCTGCCCATACATCGGATTGCCCGACGCATCGTAGATGGCACCGTGAAAGGCGTGGTCGGCCTTGCGCCAGGGGCGGCCTGCATTGACTTCGACGAGGAGGAAGTCGCAGAGCCGTGCAATCTCCGCGCGCTGCTTGGGCGAAGCATGCAGGGTCGCCTTGCGCACGACGTCGTTCTCCAGCGTGCGGCGGATTTCGAGCAGGCGCAGCAGCGCTTCGCCTTCGAGGCGCACCATGGTGGGCACAAGCCCGCGCGAGGTCTGCACCTTGGCGGCCAGATACGTGCCGTCGCCGCGACGGCGACGAATGATCCCGAGGCCTTCCCAGCGATTGAGCGCCTCCCGGATGGTGGAACGCCCTACGCCCAGCGAGGCCGCCAGCGACACTTCAGGCGGCAGCCGGTCCCCGATCTTGAGCCCGGCGCGCTCGACCATTTCGGCAAGCGCGTCCAGCACCGCCACATTGCGCGTGCGGTTCTCCAGCGGCTCGAGATAGCTCAGGGCAACGTCCCGACTCATGGGGCCCATTCCTCCAGGTGCGGCGACCTAGGGTCACACACACCACAAATTGGCCGGCTTGTCAGCCTTGCGCGACGAGCGGGGGTGCTTCGAGGTCCAGCAGTTCACACAGGGCGGCAATCAGCCGATCCATCTGCGGTCGCGAATTGTAGCCCTGCACCGAGAGGCGCGCGATGCAGGTGTCCTGCCACTTGAACACCGGGATCTCGATGCCGTAGCGATCAAATAGCGCCGTATGCACCGCCAGCGTGTCGCATTCGGGGATCGGCATGGCCACCATTTGCGGCGCACAGAATTGCGGACTGCTGAGCGGCGCTAGGCCGGTCAATTCGCCAAGGCGCCGCGCCGTATCCTGCGCCAGGGCATGGCAATGGTCGGCAATGGCCCACCAGTCATTGTCCTTGCGGAACTGGATGGCTGCCGGAATGGTCAGCCACGGGGCCGGATCGCGCGTGCCCTGGATTTCGATTTCGTCGATATAAGGGGAATTGCCGAAGGCGCCCTTGGCCCCTGGCTCCTTGGATTGGCTGGTCCAGCCATGGCTGATGACCAGCGGATTGAGCAGGCCCTGCATTTCGCGCCGGGTGTGCAGGAAGGCCGAACCCTTCGGGGTCATCATCCACTTGTGGCAATTGCCCGAATAGAAATCCGCGCCGATGGCGTCGAGGTCGAGCTTGATGTGCCCCGGCGTATGCGCCCCGTCGATCACCGACCAGATGCCGCGCCTGCGCGCTTCCTTGATGGCGTTCTCGATCGGAAAGATCAGCGCCGTCGGCGAGGTGATGTGGCTCAGGAACAGCACTTTCGTGCGCTCCGTCATCCCAGCGATAAGGGTCTCGGTGAAGGCCTCCTCGCTCGTGAGCGGCATGGGCACCTTGACGGTGACGATCTCTGCCCCCGTCTTGCGGCACACATAGGCCCAGGTCTTTTCCAGTGCCGAATATTCGTGGTCGGTGGTGAGGATCTGGTCGCCTGGCTTGAGGTCGAGCGATTGCGCCACGATGTTGAGCCCGCTCGTGGCATTGAGCACGCCGACAATGTCGTTTGCATCGCAGCCCAGTTCAGCCGCCAGCGCTTCGCGCGGCACCCGCAACAAGTCATGCAGGCGCCGGCCCAGGAACTCCACCGGCTCCCTTTCCAGCTCCAGCTGCCAGGCCTGATAGGCCTCGAACACCGGGCGCGGGCAGGCGCCGAACGAGCCGTGATTGAGGAAGGTCACATCGTCACGAAGGAGGAAGTGACGGGCGAGATTGTCGGACACGGTTCAGCGGCCTTTCAAAGTGGGGTCGAGGGCATCGCGCAGCCCGTCGCCGAACAGCGAGGTGGCGAGCACGGTGATGGCGAGCGCCGCCGTCGGGAAGACGGCAAGGTGCCAGTAGTAGAACATGAAGTTGATGCCCTCATTGATCATCTGGCCCCAGGTCGGGGTCGGCGGGGGTACGCCGATGCCGAGGAAGCTGAGGGAAGCTTCCAGCATCATGGCCATCGGAATGGCCAGCACGAAGCCGACGATGATCGGGCTGACGGAATTGGGAATGAGGTGGCGGCGGATGATGTACCAGGGCGAAGCGCCCAGCGCCTGCGCCGCGCGCACATATTCCTTCTCGCGCGAGGCCTTTACCTGCGCCCGAACCAACAGGCACACCTGCACCCAGCCGAACAGGGCGGCGATGGCCACGATGGAAGCATAGCCGCCCCGGGTGAGGGCCCCAAGCAACATGGCGGCGAGCAGCGGCGGCACCACCGAGAACAGCTCGATCACGCGCATGATCACCCAATCGGTCCGGCCGCCGAAATAGCCCGCCAGGGCTCCCAATGGGATGCCGATCAGCACCGAGAAGCCGGCTGCGATGAAGCCGATAGAGAGCGAGACGCGGGCGCCATAGACGATGCGGGTGTAGAAATCGCGCCCGAGATTGTCGACGCCGAACCAGTGCTCGGCCGAAGGAAAGGCCAGCGACTGGGTGAGGAACAATTGCGCTTCGGGCGGCACGGGCGTGATCAAGGGCGCGAAGATCGCCATCAGGATGAGAACGCTCATCACCACACCACCAGCGACGGCAGCCTTGTTGGACAGGAACCTCTGCCAGGCGAACCACAGGGGACTGCGCTGGCGCGGCGGCGCGGCCTCGACGGCGGAAGTGGTCAACGTGTCGGTCATTCTGCGCCTCCCACGCGGATACGCGGATTGATCAGCGCATAGACGATGTCGGAGAGGAGATAGGCGATGCAGTACATGAAGGTGATCATCAGCATCAGCGCCATTTCCAACGGATAGTCCCGCGTCTCGATGGACGAGACGAAATAGGCACCGAGGCCCGGCACGCGGAACATGGCCTCGACGAAGATCGAGCCGGTGGCCGTGCCGATGAACATGGGGAGGAAGACGGTGACCAGCGGAATGGCCGAGTTGCGCAGCACATGCTGGAACACGATGCGGCGTTCCGGGAGACCCTTGGCCCGCAGCACGGTCACGAAGGGCCGGCTCATCGTGTCGAGCATGGCCGAGCGGGTATAGCGGGCATAGGTGGCGATGGGGATGGCGGCATAGGCCACGATCGGCAGGATCCAGCGCTCCGGGTCCGGCCAGCCGCTGGCCGGCAGCCATTTGAGCCACACGGCAAACACCAGGATCAGCAGCATCGAGGTCACGAAGACCGGGATGGTGAGGCCCAGAGTGGCAACGGCCGAGGCAACGTAGTCGATCCAACTGTTCCGATTGAGCGCAGCCGCCATGCCGAGCAGGATGCCCAGCGGCGCGCCGATCAGCACGCCCAGCCCACCCAGCACCAGGCTCGGAAGCCAGGCGCGGGACAGCAGCTGCAACACGCTTTCGCCCGGGCTCTGATAAGGCACGCCGAAGTCGAAATGCAGCACGCCCCACATGTAGCGCAGGTACTGGACGTAAAGCGGCTGGTCGAGTCCGAGCTGCGCCATCAGCTTGGCGCGCACCGCTTCCGACACCGGCATGTCATTGGCATCGAACGGTCCGCCGGGCACGGCATGCATCATCAG
>CBFGPB010000283.1:0-3704 GCA_965650545.1 uncultured Devosia sp.
GCCGGGGCGGTTGCCGCCTCGGCCATCGCCCGCGCCTCCAGCTCCTCTGCCGGCACGCGCGTCCATTCCTCGCCGCGGCAAACGACATTGAACAGCACGCAGCCATTGAGCCGCAGCGTGTCCGGCCCAATCATCTCAATGTATCCCGTATAGGTCTTGCCATCCTCCGGGTTGTAGATTTCGCCATCGAAGATGTGCGGCTCCTTGCCCTGCCAGAGGGTAAGGATCTGCAGGCCGAGCATCGGCCGGTCGCGCAGGGCAGGGTCCTCGTTGCGATAATCAAAGAAGTCCTCCGGCGCCATGGCAGCTGCGGCTTCCGCCTCTGCGCCGCTCAGCATGCCCTCCGGCACGACAATATGGCTCAAGGCCCCGCAAAACCCTTCGGGGCAGGCGGCAATCGTCACTTCCGAGAGCAATTGGGTACGCCAGACTCCTTCGATGGGGGAGAGTGGCCCCGGTGCAGCCTGTTCGGTCTGCGCGCCCGCCATGGACGCGGTGAGCGCAGCCAGAAGCAGCGCCATCGCGAAGCGGAGGAGAATTCGGGCCCAGCGGGTAGCGTCAGTCATCATTGATCACCCTCGTTCCAGACTATCCCGCAAGCTTCGACTCACGGTTTGCCGCTGGCGGTCGATTTAGCCGTGACTGCCCGCCGGCACCAAGCACAATGCTTGAATGCGTTTCCTCAAGATGGCGGGAGATGTTGTGGCCTTTGTGGCGGCTGGACAAAAACCGCTTGCCTTCCCCCAATGCTCCCGCTAGACCCGACCCGCCGGAGAGGTGGCCGAGTGGTCGAAGGCACACCCCTGCTAAGGGTGCAGATCGGGAACGGTCTCGAGGGTTCGAATCCCTTCCTCTCCGCCACTCCAAAAAACTTTGTTATTTCAGAGGTTTGGACTCCAGAAATATGTTCTGGGCCATGCCCATATGCGTGCAGGTGCCGTTCCGGTCTCCGCTAACCGTGACCGCGGACTGCCACGGAGCGCAGGCGTTCGAAAGGCAGCGCAACTCGCGCTACGGACAAGCCAGGGCCAAAGCAGTGTTGTTTGACGTTCGACTGTAGCTGAGCGCGGTTAGGGCAGGTCGTTCCACGCCATAGGCTAGGGTCTGCGGGGGTACGAACGGACGGAAGATCGAGTTGCGGCGGCCTTTTTGCTGACCATGCCAGGTTCGGCCGCTCGGGGGCGCGTGTCGATGTTCGAACGCAGGAATCGCTGTTTGAACACCTCGGATGCCAGAGCGTAGGCAACAGTGATCAAGGACAGTCCAGCCAGCGTGCCCAACGGCAAGGGTATCAGCCCAAAGGCGCCGCCCGCGGGCAGGTAGGGCATGGCAATGGCCAGGAGTCCCACCGCCACTGCAAGCAGGGAAAGTGACCGGCCGGGCCTGCTGGTCCAGAACGGATGTCGCGTGCGGATGACGAAGATAGTGGCCAGTTCAGTCAACAACGATTCCACGAACCATCCGGTCTGGAATGCGGCAGCGCTTGCGCCGGTGACAGCCAAGAGAAACCCGAAGGTTACCAGGTCGAACAGTGAACTGAGCAATCCGAACCCGAACATGTTGCGCCTTACCTCGCGCATGTTCCACGCATGGGGCTCCTTACGCTCGGCAGCGTCGACGGCATCGGAGGCGATCGCCAGGCAGGGAAGGTCGGACAGGAAGTTGTTGAGCAGGATTTGCTTGGCGAGCATCGGCAGGAAGGGCAGAAAAAGCGAGGCGACCGCCATGCTGACCATGTTGCCCAGGTTTGCGCTGGTCGTGACGAATACATACTTCATCGTGTTGGCGAAGATGATGCGTCCGTCGTCGACCCCGCGGACCAGCACGCCCAGATCACGCCGGAGCAAGACGATGTCGGCGGCCTCCCGGGCGACATCGACGGCGCTGTCCACCGAGATCCCCACGTCAGCCTCGTGCAATGCGGGTGCATCATTTATTCCGTCGCCCAGATAGCCCACCACGTGCTTCCGGGCACGCAGCGCCGCGATGATCCGCTCCTTCTGGTTGGGGTCGATCTCAACGAACAGGTCCGTGCGCTCCACCCTCGCCTCAAGAGCGCTTCTGGTCAGATGCACCAGATCCTGGCCTGTCATGACTTGGCGCGAAGGCAGTCCGATGCGCTTGGCCAACTGCCTGGCGACGTGTCGATTGTCGCCTGAGATTATCTTGACGTCGATGCCTCTTGCCGCGAGGGCCGCCAGATCCGCCTCGATGCCCGGCTTCGGGGGGTCGAAAAAAAGTAGAAATCCCTCGAGGCACATATCGCTCTCAAGAGTCCGATCGACTGGCTCCTGGCCTGAAATTCCGCGACTGGCGACAGCCAGCACCCTGAACCCGTCCTCGCTCCATTTCCGGCACCGTTCCTCCACGGCTGCACGATGCCCTTCGTTCATCGGCCGGGCTTTCGCGGCCTCTTGGATAGAGCTGCAGCAGAGCAACACGTTTGTGGTGGCGCCTTTGCAGATCAGCAGGCGTGCCCCCGAAGGGTCCGAAACCGCTACCGAAAGGCGCTTGCGCACGAAATCGTAGGGAATCTCCCCCAATTTGCGAAACCGCTCCTCTTCCGAGGAGACGCCGCTGGCGGCGATGGCACGGTCCATCGGATTGTCCATACCGGCCTGCAGGCGGGCGTTCAGGCGACCCAGCAGCAGCACCCGGTCCGAGCTTAGCCCATCGGTTCCATGCCAGCCGTCCAGCGTGACGACCCCCTCGGTGAGGGTGCCGGTCTTGTCGGTGCAAAGGACGTCCATGGTGCCCAGGCTTTCGATGGCATCCAGTTTCCGAACGACCACGCCGGATCGACTCATCCGCAGGGCGCCGCGTGACAGAGTCACGCTGATGATGGCGGGGAGGAGTTCTGGCGTCAGTCCCACCGACAAGGCGATCGAGAAGAGCAACGAGTCGATCAACGGGCGGTCGAGCAAAAGATTGATAACAAAGACTATCAGCACCACTGTGGCCATGATCCGCATCATCAGATAGCCAAAATGGCGGACGCCGCGAGAGAAGTCCGTTTCCGGCGGAGCGCGGCGAAGGGTTTCGGCAATCCGCGAAATTTCCGTGTCGTCGCCAGCCTTGACCACGAGCACGGTGGCCGTGCCACTGCGGACCGAAGTGCCCGCGAAGACTGAATTGGTGCGAGCCGGCAGCGGTGTTTCCGTCGGCACCTCGCCTGGTTTCTTGCCCACGGGAAAGCTTTCGCCAGTCAGGGCGGACTCGCTGACGCTCAGGTCGGACGCCTCCAAGATGATGCCATCGACGGGAATCAAGGCTCCGGCCGATAGCATCAACACATCGCCGGGCACGACCTGCTCAACCGGCACCCGCAGGTCGGCGCCGTCGCGGCGCACCATTGCGGTGGTCGCAAGGCGTTTGCGCAGGGTGTCCATTGCCCTGGATGCGCGGAATTCCTGGGCAAAGCCCAGCATGCCGCTGGCCAGGACGATCGCCATGATGATGATCGCTTCACCGCCTTCGCCCACAACCCCGGCAACAGCTGCGGCGAAGACAAGAATGAGGACGAGCGGGCTCGTGAACTGACGCACGAGTGGACGGAGCGCGGCGGCAAGGTTGGGCTGCCAACCCGACGCGCCTGCGGGCCGCCTCTGCCTCCCACGTGCTGCAGAAGCAGACAATCCTTGATTGCTGGAGCCCAAGGCGGTGAGCACAGTCGCGGCAGGCCTGGACCAGTATGGGTCAAGCCG
>CBFGPB010000284.1:0-3649 GCA_965650545.1 uncultured Devosia sp.
GCCACGGTTGGCGGCGGCACCATGCGAAACTCCGTGCTCTCCCGCATCGACGCCAATGGTGCATGGCGCCTGGTGATGGATGTCGAGGCCGAGCCCGGCGCAACTCTGGAGCTCAAGGCCTATCTCGTCGGCCTTGGCAAAAAGCTCACTGAAACCTGGCTCTACCAGTGGAGGCCCGCCGCATGAAGCATGCCGCTGATTTCCCCCTTGAAGCCGGCCTTCCGAACGCGCCGCTTCACATGCCGAAGCAACAGCTGGAGCCCCGTCGTTCGCTGATGCAAGCCATCCGCGCAACGCTGTGGCTCTTTGCAGAGCGCTGAGCGCTCCCTGGTACATGATCGGGACGGCCATCCTTCGCTGCGCGGCCTTGGCGGCAGCTGCCAGCCTCAGCCTTGCGGGGGCGTGGCTGTTTCTGCTTTTTACCGGGGAAGGCGGCCTCAACCTGCTCGACCTGCTCCGGGTCGCACTGGTCGCCGTCAGCGGGTTCTGGCTGGTCTGGGGCAGTGCGGCAGCCGTGCTGGGCGTGTTCGCACCCCATCGCCCCAAACTGGCTCAGGATGGCCCCCTCTCGTCCCGCACCGTAATTCTTGTGCCGATCTACAACGAAGACCCGGTGGCCACCTTCTCCCGCGTTGCCGCGATGAACCGCAGCCTCGTGCGGCTTGGCGTGACCGCCAACTTCCACTTCGCAATCCTGTCCGACACCCAGGCGCTGGACATCGCCGCCGAGGAGGTCGCCCAATTCGCGCTGCTGATGAATGAGAGCCAGAGCCAAGGGCGTATCTTCTACCGGCGGCGCGAGCGCAATATCGGCCGCAAGGCCGGCAATATCGAGGACTTCGTTTCACGCTCCGGCGCCGCCTATGACTTCGCTCTGGTCCTTGACGCCGACAGCCTGATGGAAGGCGAGACCATCGTCGCAATGGCGCGGCGCCTGGAGGCCGACCCGGAACTCGGCCTGCTGCAAACCGTGCCCACGATCATCAATGCGCAGACTTTGTTCGGCCGCTCCATCCAGTTCGCCGCCGCCTACCTGTCGCCAACTTTTGCCCGTGGCGCCTCCCTCATGCAGGGGCGCGAAGGACCCTATTGGGGGCACAATGCCATGGTTCGGATGCGGGCATTCGCGGCCAGCTGTGGTCTGCCGGAACTGTCGGGAACCCCACCCTTCGGCGGTCACATCCTCAGCCACGACTACGTCGAGGCCGCACTGCTCTCGCGCGCGGGGTGGAAGGTGGAAGTGGACCCCACGCTCAGGGGCTCCTACGAAGAGGCCCCTGACAACCTCATCGAATATGCCAAGCGCGACCGCCGATGGTGCCAGGGTAACCTGCAGCACGGCCGGCTGCTTTTCGCGCCGCGCTTCAAATTCTGGAGTCGCTTCACCTTTCTCCAGGGCATCATGGCCTATCTGGCTTCCCCGCTCTGGCTGGTCCTGCTGGCCGCCAGCATTGCCGGCGCCACGCTGCCCAACATCCCGCCGGTCCTGACCGGCTTCGCGCAGTCTTCCATTCCGGTTTGGGTGCTGGGACTTGCCGTGGCAACAATTCTCGTCGCGCCCAAGATGATGATCCTGGTCCGGGGGATGTTCGACGGCGAGAATCGACGCGTTGGCGGTACCTTGCTTGCGCTGCTCTCGGTACTAGGAGAAATCGCGCTCTCCACCGTGCTTGCGCCGACCATGCTGCTCCTGCAGAGCCGGGCGGTGGCTCAGGTCCTTTTGCGGCTCGACGGGGGCTGGCCGGCGACCCAACGCGGCCAGACCGTCGTGCCGCTGGTCGATGCAATACGTTCCAGCTGGTGGATGGTGGGCATTGCCGCCCTCGCGCTGACAGGCACCCTGCTGGTGGCGCCAGGATCGGCGATCTGGCTGGCTCCAGCGGCGGTTCCCGCCCTGGCCTCCCCCCTCCTGATCTGGGCGACGTCGCATCCCATGCGCCGACAGCCTCCGCTGCTGTTCCGAACCGAGACCGAGGTCGCTCCATCGCCCGTTGTCATCGAGCAACGCCAAATCATGGCGTCCTGGACCATAGCCCAAACTTCAACTGAAAGTCGCCTCGTGTCGGCTTTGACGAGGACCTCGCCCCATGTCCATGCATGACATTGCACTCCGCTCTCCGGCCCTGACCGCATGGCAGGGACTTCGCAGCGCCTTCATCCCGCAGCACACCCGTGCCGCAACTGGCGTGGCAAGCGGACGCGATCCGCGGCTCGACATGTTCCGCGGCCTGGCGCTGGTGATGATCTTCATCAACCATGTGCCGGGCACGATCTACGAGACCTTCACCAACCGCAATTTCGGCTTTTCGGACTCGGCCGAGGCCTTCGTCTTCATGTCCGGCATGGCTGCGGGCCTCGCCTATTCCAGCGGCTTCCGGAACGGCAACCTCTGGTCCGCCATCATGCGGGTCTGGGCCCGGGCGCGGCAGCTCTATTTTGTGCACATCGCCATTACCATGCTGTGCCTGGCCATATTTGCGGGCGCGGCCCTGTGGTTCGAAATGCCGGTGGTGCTCATGAAGAACAATGTCGAGCCGGTCATCCGTTATCCGCTTCAGTCGCTGATCGGCATTCCCCTGCTGACCCACCAGCTCGGCTATCTCAACATCCTGCCGCTGTACACCATGCTGCTGCTGGCGGCGCCGCTGTTCATCCTCGTTGGTCTGCGCAGGCCCTGGATCATGCTGGCTCTCTCCATCGCCATCTGGGCGCTGGCCGGGCAGTTCCGCATCAACCTGCCCAACTTCCCCAATTCGGGCGGCTGGTTCTTCAACCCCCTTTCCTGGCAAATCCTTTTCGTCATGGGCCTGCTTTCCGGCATGGCAATGAAGAGCGGCACAACGTTCATTCCCTATCACCGCGTGCTCTACGCAATCGCCGCTGCCTTCCTTGTCTTCATCCTGTTCTGGGTAAAAATCCCGGATCTAGGGGCCGCTGGTCGCAATGTGTTGGCCATGATTGCCGACGCCGGTGCGCCCTTCTACATCACCTGGTTCGACAAGACCTTCCTGGCGCTGCCGCGTCTCCTGCACGCCCTTGCCCTGTTCTACGTATTGGGCCACATGCCTTTGATGATGACCTTCGCCCGCTCCCGTTTCGCGGCGCCACTGCGGGCCATGGGTCGTCAGGGGCTGGCAGTGTTTGCAACCGGCACTGTGATCAGCATCTTCCTGCAGGTCGTCAAGACGCCGCGCCAGCCGGAACCCGTGTTTGACGGGCTGATTTTGAGCGCGGGCCTCCTGGTGCTTTTGGCACTTGCCATGGTGCTCAACTACACAGTCGCGATGCGCGGCAAGACGGCAAAAAACTCTGGGCAATAGTCCACCAACCACCCGATTGCCCAGGCGGTAACGGGCGTCAACCAAGGCAAAAACCAGAAAATCGAGGCACACGAAGCGGGGTCGATCAAAACCCCGCTTGACTCATATGCGCAAATTGTGAACATTTGCTCACAGCCGAGGCAAATGCCCGCTTCGGTCTCTGGGAGGATTTCTATGAAACTGACACCGCTTTTCGCGGGCGCGCTCCTGCTCGCCCTGACCGGCACCGCTTCTGCGCAGACGCTCACCATTGCTACCGTCAACAATGGCGACATGATCCGCATGCAGGGCCTGTCGAGCGCCTTCACCGAAGAAACCGGCATCGAGCT
>CBFGPB010000285.1:0-3639 GCA_965650545.1 uncultured Devosia sp.
CGGGCGAGCCATACATGACGCCGATCTTCATGCGGATCTGGTTGATGAAGATGACGAGGCACTTGGACTTGGAGATGGACGAGGTCAGCTTGCGCATGGCCTGGCTCATCAGGCGGGCCTGCTGGCCGGGAAGGCTGTCGCCCATTTCGCCTTCGAGTTCGGCGCGCGGGGTGAGCGCGGCCACCGAGTCGACGACCAGAACATCGATGGCACCCGAGCGCACCAGCGTATCGGTGATTTCCAGCGCCTGCTCGCCGGCATCGGGCTGGGAAATCAGCAGGTCATCGACATTGACGCCCAGCTTGCGGGCATAGACCGGGTCGAGCGCATGTTCGGCGTCGACAAAGGCGCAGATGCCGCCCTTGCGCTGTGCCTCGGCAATGACATGGAGCGCCAGCGTCGTCTTGCCCGAGGATTCCGGCCCGAAGATTTCGACGATACGCCCCTTGGGCAGGCCGCCGATCCCCAGCGCAATGTCAAGGCCGAGAGAGCCGGTCGAAATGGCCTCCACCTCGATGGCGGCATTTTCGCCCAGGCGCATGATCGAGCCCTTGCCGAAATTCCGCTCGATCTGGCTCAGCGCCGCAGCAAGAGCCTTGTCCTTGTCCATCGATCCACCCTCAACAACGCGAAGCGGCGAAGCTGCCATAATGCTGTCTCCTTATTTCACGCTCTCGAAAGCGGTGCAACGAGAGGTCAATGACTGATGTGTTTGTTCCGTGCTTTATTTGTTCTCATTTTGTTTCAGGCCCGTCAAGGGACAAAATGAGAACATGGACACATCGTCGGAAGACAGTGCTCGCCCCCGGATTAGGGCGATTCTTGTTCTCGCGTCATGGGAAAGTGAAAAGTATGATTTTTGACTGGACAGGCACCGCGCGGACACGTTTTATGCGGCCAATTTCATTCCCAAGGACCGCCCCATGCACCTGATCCAGTTTTTCGACGACAAGGGTAACCGCGCCGTCGGCGTGACGCGCAATGGCCAGACCAGCCGCGTCAACGGCGTCGGAACCGTCTATGAACTGGTTCAGGCCGCACTCAAGAGTGGCACCGGGCTCGCAGCCGCCATCGATGCCGCTGGCACGGGCGACATGCTCGACAAGGCCGCCATCGCCCGTGAGGGACGCCTGCTGGCGCCTATCGACCATCCCGATCCGGCCCATCTGCACGTCACCGGCACCGGTCTCACCCATCTCGGGTCGGCGGCCACGCGCGACGCCATGCACAAGGCCAATAGCGAAAAGCCGGCCGGCGAGCTCACCGACAGCATGAAGATGTTCCGCATGGGCCTCGAAAACGGCAAGCCCAAGCCGGGCGAAAAGGGCGTGCAGCCGGAATGGTTCTACAAGGGCAATGGCCATATCGTCGCCAATCCGGGCAAGGCCATTCCCTCCCCATCCTTCGCGCTGGACGCCGGCGAGGAACCGGAGATCGCAGGCATCTATGTGATCGACCAGAACGGCCAGCCGCGCCGCCTGGGCTTCGCCCTGGGCAATGAATTCTCCGATCACGTCACCGAGCGGATCAACTACCTCTATCTCGCCCATTCCAAGCTGCGCGCCTGCTCCTTTGGGCCGGAACTGCGGGTGGGCGACCTGCCGCGCCATATCGAAGGCAAGTCGCGCATCATCCGTGACGGCAAGGTGCTGTGGGAAAAGCCGTTCCTCAGCGGTGAGGACAATATGAGCCACACCATTGCCAACCTCGAATACCACCACTTCAAATATGATCTGTTCTGCCAGCCCGGCGACGTGCATGTGCACATGTTCGGCACGGCGACGCTGAGCTTTGCCGATGGCATCTCCACCCGGTCGGGTGACACGTTCGAAATCGAGGAAGGCCAGTTCGGCCTGCCGCTGCGCAATCCGGTCGAGGTCGAGGCCGAAAAGCCGGTGGTAATCGGTCCTCTCTACTAGTCAAAGCCGGGAACCGACCGCGCCGCTCTTTGACAATCGTCAAGCGGCGCGGCGCGCTCGGCCTTAGGCTCACGGCACACGTCCGGAGAGCCGATCATGGACATACTGTGGCTATATGCCGGGTTCGCTCTGGTGCTGTTCGCCATTTTGGCGGGCATTGCCCTCATCATCTTTGCGGCACGGAAGCCCAAAGACTGAACACGTATGCGGAAGCGGCTGGCATGCCCCCATGTCGCTTCGCCCAAGGACATGCCTTTACTCCCGCCAACTAACATGTCAGTTATCGCTCCGCTCCCGGGGAGGACCGACATGACCGCTCGACAGTTCGAAAGACGCCGCATTGCCCAGACCGAACTTGAGGTCACCACGCTTGGCCTGGGCGGCGCCAGCCTCGCCGGAATTTTTTCCGCCGTGTCGAGCGACCAGGCCCGCGCCACCGTGCGCCACGCGCTTGGCGTCGGCATCAACTATGTCGATACGGCGCCCCAATACGGCCTTGGCCGCTCCGAGCACCTGGTTGGGGAGGTGGTCCGCGAGGCCACGCCGCGACCGATCATTTCCTCCAAGGTCGGGCGCCTGCTGAAGCCCGTCGATCCTGCCCGGCAGGACAAGGGCAACTGGGTCGACCCCCTGCCCTTCGACCAGGCCTACGACTATTCCTACGACGGCATCATGCGCTCGCATGAGGACAGCCTGCAGCGGCTGGGACTCGACAGGGTCGATATCCTCTATGTGCACGACATCGGCGTGGCCACGCACGGCGTAGAGGGCAACAAGCCGCTTTGGGCCCAACTGGCCAATGGTGGCTACAAGGCCCTGCGCGAATTGCGCGAAAGTGGTGCCGTCAAGGCCATAGGCCTGGGCGTCAACGAGTGGGAAGTGTGCATGGACGCCTTCGCCCTGGGCGACTGGGATGTGTTCCTTCTGGCCGGGCGTTATACCCTCCTCGAGCAGACGGCACTCGCTCCCTTCATGACCACCTGCATCGAACGCAAGGCCTCTGTCGTGGTCGGCGGGCCCTTCAATTCGGGCATTCTCGTGGGCGGCGACAAGTTCAACTATGCCAAGGCGCCCGAAGCGGTCGTCACCCGCGTCCGCGCCATCGAAGCGGTCTGCAAGGCCTTCAATGTCCCGCTCCCGGCCGCCGCGCTGCAATTCCCGCTGACCCATCCGGCCGTCTGCAACGTCCTGCCCGGCCCCCGTTCGCCGCAGGAACTGGACGGCATCCTCGACTGGTGGCACACGACAATCCCTTCCGCCCTCTGGACCACGCTCGCCGACGAGGGCCTCTTGGCCCCCGGCACGCCCGTGCCCTGAGGCATGGCTTGACCATCCCCCGGCGCCCATATAAATAACTATATGGTTTTGTAACTGGATTGTTGTGAATGGACAGCAGCGCGCTCGACGCCACCTTCCAGGCCCTGTCCGACCCGACGCGGCGCGCCATCCTGGCGCGGCTGGCCAAGGAAGGTGATGTTACCGTCATGGACCTGGCCGAGCCCTTCGCCATGAGCCAGCCGGCCATTTCCAAGCATCTCAAGGTACTCGAAAAGGCTGGGCTGGTATCACGCGGCCGCGACGCGCAGAAGCGCCCGGTGCATCTCGAGGCCCAGCCACTGGCAGAAGCCACAAGCTGGCTGATCGAATACCGCAAATACTGGTCGGCACAATTCGGCCGGCTGGATGACCTGCTGGACGAATTGCAGCGCCTGGAGGCGGC
>CBFGPB010000286.1:0-3639 GCA_965650545.1 uncultured Devosia sp.
CCGGCCTTGACGAAGCGCCAGGGCGTATCGACGCCCTTGGTGATGCCGATGCGGGGCCCGGTGCCGATGTCGTGGAATTCCTCGGCAGGCTTGACCAAGAAAGGTGGCGCGTCGAGGGCCAACCCGTTTTGCCCCAGGTCAATCCCCAGCGCCTGCGCCAACTTGCCCGGCCCCGAACAAAGGTTCTTCTCCGGCATGGCGCCGCGCCGCGCCAGCATGGCCTCGATCCCCTGCATGGGCTCGAGCGCCCGGATCAGCACGGCGCTGCCGGGCCTGCAGACGAAATTGAGGCAGAAGTGGATGCCATAGATCTTGTAGACATAGGCATGGCCTGGCGGCCCGAACATCACGCGATTGCGCGGCGTTGGGCCCGAAAAGCTGTGCGAGGCCGGATCGGCCTCGTCATAGGCCTCCACCTCGACGATCCGGCCGCCCACGCCGTCGAACAGCAGCGTCATGCCGATGAGCTCGGGCGCGACTTCGGTCACCGGCCGGTCGAAGAAGGTCTTGTCTATGGCAACGCTCAGTTGCAGCCCCGCGCCTTCTCGATCTCGACGATCCGGGCCACATTCGTCCGTTCATAGACATTGAGCCGCACCGCGGCCTGGTCGGTGATCCAGCAGCCCGAATTGTCGAACACCTTCTTGGCGCGCTCGGTCTGGAAGCAATAGCCGTTCTGCTGGTAGATCAGGTTGCGCACTTCCCACAGGGCCTGGCAGGACAATTGCCGCAGGGCCGGCCGCGAGAAATACTCCGAGTCGTCGCAGCCGATGATCTCGTAGCAATTGGCCATGGCACTGCCGGTCATGGCCGCCAGGGTTGCAAAGGCGATAAGCACTCGACGCATCTTCATCCCTCCTGTGGCCCCAGCAAAGCACGAAGCCGCTCGGTCGAACAGGGTGATTGGTGATAGCTTGACGAACGGTGCCTTCGGCGCGCTCGCCTTTGTCCGGGGAGGCGCCGGGACTATGTCTGCAGCAATCGTACCATTCATGGAGGTCGAGATGATCGACACATCCGTCCAGACCAATGTCCGCTCCAAACCCGTCCTGCCGCTGAGCACCACGCTCGGCCCCGTGCATATAGCCGTCACCGACCGGCAGAAGGCGCTCGCCATCTGGCAGGATGTCGTCGGCCTCGACCTTATCGAGGAACACGGCAACGCGCTGCATCTGGGCGCCGGCGGCAAGACCCTGATCGTGCTCGAAACCGGCGCCACCCGCCCGGTCGTGCCGCGCAGCATCGGCCTCTATCATGTAGCCATCCATGTGCCCAACCGCGTCGACCTGGCGCAGATGGCGGTTCGTGCCCTGCAGCGCAATGTCCGTATCTCGCCCACCGACCATCTCGTCTCCGAGGCCATCTACCTCTGGGACCTCGACGGCAACGGTATCGAAGTCACTTTCGAAACCCCCTGGCGCGGCACGTTGGGCGATCCCGACAAGGGCCAGACCTATGCGGTCACGGCCGAGGGCAAGCCCCATTCGGGGCGCGATCCGATCGACCTCGATGGTCTGCTGGCCGAACTGGGCGAGAACCCGGTCCTGGCGACGCGCATGCCCGGCGGCACGCGCATCGGCCACGTCCATGTCCATGTCAACGATCTCCATCAGGCCATGGACTTTTATCGCGACGTGCTGGGCTTTGGTGGCCTGATGCTGATCCAGTCCTTTGGCATGGGCGATGTCGGGCTCGACTACATGCCCCATACCCTGGCCTTCAACATCTGGTCCGGACCCAATGCGACCCTGCCGCCCGCCGGCTCGGCCGGGCTCCGGTGGTTCACCATCGGCCTGCCCGATGCCGAGAGCCTTGCTGGGTTGCGCGCCCGCCTCGAACAGGCCGGGGCGCCTGTCGAAGTCGTCGGCAATGACTTCGAGACCCGCGATCCGTTCGGCAACCGCATAAAAATCGTGGCCTCCGTCTAACTAACATGTTAGTCCTTCCGCCACTCGCAATGGGGAAGGACTGACATGCGCGCCATTCGCTGCAATGCGCCGGGTGAACTGGCACTGGTGGAGATTGACAGGCCGGAGCTCAAGCCCGGCTGGGTGCGGGTCGGGATCAGCCATATCGGCATCTGCGGCACCGACTATCACATCTACGAAGGCAAGCACCCCTTCCTGCAATATCCCCGAATCATGGGTCATGAACTCTCCGGCACGGTGCTGGACGCCAATGGTGCCGAAGGGTTGGCCAAAGGCGATGTGGTCGTCGTCAATCCCTATCTGGCCTGTGGTTCCTGCCCGGCCTGCCGCGAGGGCAAGACCAATTGTTGCGAGACCCTCACCGTGCTCGGCGTCCATGGCGATGGCGGCATGGCCGAGGAAATCACTGTTCCGGCCAAAAACCTCTACCTCGCCGAGGGGCTGAGCCAGCGTGACGCGGCCATGGTTGAATTCCTCGCCATCGGCGCGCATGCCGTGCGGCGCACGGAGTTGAAGCCCGGCTGGCGGGTGCTGGTGGTCGGCGGCGGGCCGATCGGCCTTGGCGTTGCCTTCTTTGCCCGCATTGCCGGCGCCACCGTCACCATCCTTGACGCCGCCCCCGACAAGCTCGATGCCGCTAGGCAGTTCGGCTTCGGCGCTGCCGCTCTGGACGAGCGCGAGGGCGACGCCTTCAAGCGGGCCATGGGCAGCGGTTTTGACGCCGTTTTCGATGCCACCGGTTCCATCGCGGCCATGAACGGTGCCGTCGCCTATTGCCGCAATGGCGGTGCGCTGACGCTGGTGGGCGTGGTCAAGGGCACCCTTGCGTGGGAAGACCCCGAAATCCACCGCCGCGAACTGACCATCCGGTGCTCGCGCAATGCCACGCGCGAGGATTTCGACCACGTCATGGCCTCGATCCGCGCCGGGCACATCCCCACCGATCGCATTGCCACCCATGCCACCAATTTTGCGGACGTTCCGGTCAATCTGCCCCTGTGGGCCAAGGCAAGACAGGGGCTGATCAAGGCGATTATTTCCGTATAGTCTGAGGGCATGAAAAGCGCTCAGGACGTCCTCAATTTCTGGTTCGTCGAACACGGTTATGAAGACTGGTTCGGCGGCAAGCCTGACTTCGATGAAAAGCTCGCCGCCCGCTTCGGGGAGTTGCACGAGCAGGTCAGCCATGGCGAGGCTTGGCATTGGCGCGAAACCGCCAATGGCCGGCTGGCCGAGATCATCATGCTCGATCAGTTCTCGCGCCAGCTCCACCGCGGCACCGCCCGCGCCTTTGCCCAGGACGGCATGGCGCTGGTTCTGGCGCAGGAAGCCATCTTCGAAGGGGCGGACAAGGAAGTCGAACTGGGTCGCACCATGTTCTTCTACATGCCCTTCATGCATTCCGAATCCCTGGTGATCCAGGAGGAGGGCGTGCGCCTGTTCGAGACGATTGGCGACGAGAAGACGCTCAAATACATGACCGACCATCGCGATACGATCGCCCGCTTCGGCCGCTTCCCCTTCCGTAACAAGGCGCTGGGGCGCCAGAGCACGCCCGAGGAAATCGCCTATATGCGCGAACAGGAAGGCCGGGTGTTCTGAGGTCATGAAAAAGGGGCGCCGGAGCGCCCCTTGGTGTTTATGCGACCAGTCCCTTGGTCAGTTCCAGCGCCTGCCGCTCGAACAGCCGGCGATAGATGCCGCCATTGAG
>CBFGPB010000287.1:0-3587 GCA_965650545.1 uncultured Devosia sp.
GAACAGACCGTCGGCACGCTGACCAGCTTTGCCGGTGTCGCCCAGCCCACCGTCTCCAAGCACCTTGCCGTGCTCAAGCAGGCCGGTCTGGTGCAGGACCGCCATGCCGGCCGCCAGACCCACTATTCCGCCCGCCCCCAAGCCCTTTCCCCCCTCGCGGACTGGACCCGTGAGATGACCGGCTTCTGGGAGGCCCGGCTCGATGCCCTCGAAAATTTGCTCACAAGGATAGACCAATGACCCGCTTCATCCGCAGCTTCCATCGCTGGACCTCCATCGTCTTCACGCTGACGGTCATCGCCAATTTCGTCTTCATCGGCTTCCTCGGACAGGCCGGCGTGCCGCCTCTCGTCACTTATTCGCCGCTGCTGCCGCTCTTCCTGCTGCTGTTCTCCGGCCTCTTCATGTTCTTCCAGCATTACGTCGGCCGCCGTCGCGCCGCCGTGAACCATGCCTGAGGGCAAGGCCAAGCGGCCACCGCTCAAGCCCGGCCCGGACGGCGTGATCCGGCTTGCGGGCGGCAATCCGCAGATCGCCAAGGGCTATGGTGACGAGGTGGTGCAGCGCTATATCGCCGCCATGCCGGGCTGGCAGCGGGCCGTTGGCGAGAAACTGGACGCCATCATCGAGCAGGCCGTGCCAGGCGTGAAGAAGGCCGTGAAATGGAACACGCCCTTCTATGGCCTTGAGGACGACATCTATTTCGTCAGCTTTCACTGCATGACCAAATACGTGAAGGTCGCCTTCCACAACGGTGCCCAGCTTGATCCCCTTCCCCCCGGCACCTCGAAACAGGCTGCCGTGCGCTACCTCGACATCTACGAGACCGACACGATCGACGAAGCCCAGTTCGCCGATTGGATCAAGCAGGCCAGCCGGCTTCCCGGCGAAAAACTCTAAGGATTGCGACAATGACCTTTTCCAAGAACAGCGCCGCCGACCTTGCCACCGGCGCCACGCAGACCGAACTGATCGACCAGCGCATCGCCGCCCTGCCCGACTGGCGCGGTGCAAAACTCGCCGAACTGCGCAAGCTCATTCACGAGGCCCTGCCTGGCGTGGTGGAAGAGTGGAAGTGGGGCAAGCCGGTCTGGTCGCATAACGGCATTCTCTGCACCGGCGAGGTCTACAAGGCCGCGGTCAAGACCACCTTCCCCAAGGGCGCCGCGCTCGACGATCCGGACCATCTCTTCAATTCAAGCATGGAAGGCAATGTCCGCCGCGCCATCGACTTCTTCGAGGGAGAAGCAATCGACGGCCCTGCCTTCAAGAACCTCATCAAGGCCGCCGCCATGGCCAATGGCGAAGCTGCTACCAAGAAAGCCAGGAAATAGGGTTGCCCAAGATGAACACCGCCGTCCAAACCCGCACCGTCGTCATCGAACGCGAAATTCCCCAGCCCGCCGCCAAGATCTGGAAGGCGCTGACCACGTCGCATCTCATCTCCGAATGGCTGATGAACAACGACTTCCGCCCCGAAGTGGGGCACAAGTTCAAGCTGCGCGGCGAATGGGGCGGCGTGCTCGATTGCGAAGTGCTCGACATCGATCCCGAGCGCTCGCTCTCCTACACCTGGGACCACGACAATGACGACCCGCTCTACGCCCTCAAGAGCGTCGTGACATACACTTTGACACCCACCGCCACCGGCACACATCTCAAGGTGGAGCAGACCGGCTTCCGTCCCGAACAGAAGCAGGCCTATGGCGGCGCCCATGCCGGCTGGAAGGCGTTCCTGGAGAAGCTGGAAACGGTGGCAGAGGCGCAATAGCCTCGCGCCGGCCCCGGCACTCTCCACCCACGCCGGACCGCCCTCGGACATGATCCGAGGGCCACCTTCAGCATCGCCGTTGCTGCGACAGGTCCTCGGGTCGCGCCCGAGGACAGTACCGATATGGAAACAGGGAGGGGGAAACCACCTCTAGCGCCCCACACCGCCTTCCGCTTACCATCCGGCCTCGTATTTGACTCGCTCGAGACCACCCGATGAACCGTTATCCCCGCGACATGCACGGCTACGGCCAAACCCCGCCCCATGCCAACTGGCCCGGGGGCGCCCATGTGGCGGTGCAATTCGTGCTCAATTACGAGGAGGGTGGGGAGAACAATATCCTGCATGGCGACGGCGCGTCCGAAGCATTCCTCGTCGACGTGCTGGGCGCCGCGCCCTGGCCCGGGCAGCGCCATGCCAATGTCGAAAGCATGTACGAATATGGCGCTCGCGCCGGTTTCTGGCGGCTCCATCGCCTGTTCACTGAGGCCAACCTGCCGGTCACCATCTACGGCGTCGCCACCGCCCTGATGCGCGCCCCGGCCCAGCTTGCCGCCATGCAGGAAGCCGGTTGGGAGATCGCGTCTCACGGATACAAATGGGTGCAACACAAGGACATGCCGCCCGATGAGGAACGGGCGCAGATCGCCGAGGCCATTCGCCTCCACACCATTGCCACCGGCGCACGCCCGCTCGGCTGGTATACCGGCCGTTCCAGCCTCAACACTGTTGAACTCGTCGCCGAGGCCGGCGGCTTTGCCTATATCTCCGACACCTATGACGACGACCTGCCCTATTGGAAAGTCATCGCCGGCAAGCCCCAGCTCATCATTCCCTATACGCTCAGCGCCAATGACATGCGCTTCGTCACCGCCCCCGGCTTCGACAATGGCGAGGAATATTTCACCTTTCTCAAGGACAGTTTCGACTGCCTCTACGCCGAAGGCCAGGCCGGTTCGCCCAAGATGATGTCCATCGGCCTCCACTGCCGCTTGGTCGGCCAGCCGGGCCGCTACCAGGGCCTGAAAAAGTTCGTCGACTACATCAGGACCTTCGACAAGGTCTGGGTGCCGACGCGGCTCGAAATTGCCCAGCACTGGGCCAGGGAGCATCCCTACCAGGCGCCCGATGTCTTCCCCAGCCAGCTCGACAAGGCCGATTTCGTCTCCCGATACGGCTCGATCTTCGAGCATTCTCCCTGGATCGCCGAGCGCGCCTGGGAGGCCGAGATGGGCCCGGCCAATGACACGGCTATTGGCCTCCATTTCGCGCTCAGAACCCAGTTCCGGATGGCCACGCCGGAAGAGCGCCTCGCGGTTCTCCGCGCCCACCCCGATCTTGCAGGCAAACTCGCCGCCGCCAAGCGCCTGACCGCCGACTCGACTGCCGAACAGGCCTCGGCCGGCTTGGACGCCCTGACCGATGCTGAGCGCGACAAATTCACCGCGCTCAATACCGCCTATGTCGAAAAATTCGGCTTTCCCTTCATCATCGCCGTGCGCGATCACACCAAGGCGTCGATCCTGGAGAATTTCGAAAAACGGATTGCCAATTCGGCCGCCGAAGAATTCGCCACCGCCTGTGCCCAGGTGGAGCGCATTGCCCTGCTGCGATTGAAGGCGATCCTGCCCTAGCCCTCTCGGCGCTCATCTATGGCCGCGTCGTCGCGTTCAAAGCCAAACATCAGGGCCAGCACAGCCAGCCATGGCAGGTTGTGCTGCAGCCAATGGTGCGGGGAAACGCCGATACTCAACAGAACTTGTCGCATGATCCTCAGAGGATAGCGCCAAGTGTTGAAGAATGGGTAACCTTAACG
>CBFGPB010000288.1:0-3564 GCA_965650545.1 uncultured Devosia sp.
TTCGCGCAGCGTCAGGTGGCGGGGTGCGTTCATGGTCATTTCCGATCTTCGACAGGCCTATTGCATACAATATTTCGAAGAGTATACAAGATGGAAAATGCAGATGATGCGTTTTGCATTCTTATGGACGCCGGAATGGCGCCGGAGGGAGGAGTCGCAAATGACCAGGGTCTATGTGGTCGGCACGATGGACACGAAGGGCGCCGAGCTGCGTTTTGCCGCTGAATGCGTGCGGCAGGCAGGCGCGGACGCGGTGCTGGTGGATGTGGGCACACAGGGGCATGACGACGACGCGGATGTGTCGGCGCTCACCGTGGCCGCGCATCATCCCGAAGGGGCCAATGCGGTGCTGGGCCTCACCGATCGCGGCAAGGCCGTGACGGCCATGGCCCGCGCGCTCACCGCCTACTTGGCCACCCGCAGCGATATCGGCGCCGTCCTGGGCCTCGGAGGCACCGGCAATACGGCGCTGGTGACCGAGGCCATGCGCTCGCTACCGATCGGCGTGCCCAAGCTCATGGTCTCAACGGTGGCTTCGGGCAATACTGCTCCCTATGTGGGGCCCAATGACCTCGCCATGATGTACTCGGTTGTCGACGTGGCTGGCCTCAATGCCATTTCCCGCAAGGTCATCGGCAATGCCGCCCATGCCGCGGCGGGCATGGCGCTGCATCCCGTCCCGGTGGCCCCCAGCGACAGACCAGGCCTCGGCATGACCATGTTCGGCGTCACCACCGCCTGCGTGTCGGCGGTGCGCCAGATTATGGAAGCCAGCCACGAGGTCTATACCTTCCACGCTACCGGCGTCGGTGGTCAGTCGATGGAAAAGCTGGCCGATAGCGGCTTTGTCGCCGGCCTCATCGACGTGACGACGACCGAAGTCCCCGACCTCCTGGTCGGCGGCGTGTTTCCGGCGACAGAGGACCGCTTCGGCTCGGCCATTCGCACCCGCCTGCCCTATGTCGGGTCCGTCGGCGCCGTGGACATGGTCAATTTTGGTTCGCGCGAGACTGTGCCGGCCCAGTTTGCCGGACGGCGCCTCCATGTCCACAATGCCCAGGTGACCCTGATGCGCACCACGCCGGAGGAGAATCGCGCCATCGGCGAATTCATCGTCTCCCGTCTCAACCGCATGGAAGGGCCGGTGCGGTTCCTGCTGCCACTGCGTGGTGTGTCGGCCATCGATGCGCCGGGACAGCCCTTCCACGATCCGGCTGCCGATGCGGCCCTGTTCGACGCCATCCGCTCGGGCTGGATCGAGGCGCCCAACCGGCGCCTGGTCGAACTCGACCTTCACATCAACGACCCGCAATTCGCTGCGGCGCTCGCCGACAATTTTCATCAGATTGCCAATGGATAAGCCTCCCATGACCCGCCCGACCAGAACCGACATCCTCGCCCGCCTGCGCGCCAAGATCGCCGCCGGCCAGCCCATTATCGGCGGCGGCGCCGGCACCGGCCTCTCCGCCATGGCCGAGGAAGCCGGTGGCATCGACCTCATCGTCATCTACAATTCGGGCCGCTATCGCATGGCCGGTCGCGGCTCGCTGGCGGGTCTCCTCGCCTATGGCAACGCCAATGACATCGTCGTGGAAATGGCCCATGAAGTCCTGCCGGTGGTGCGCCACACGCCGGTGCTGGCGGGCGTCAACGGCACCGACCCGTTCATGCTGGCCGACCATTTCCTCGACGAGCTGATCGCACTGGGCTTCGCCGGGGTGCAGAACTTCCCCACCGTCGGGCTGATCGACGGCGTCTTCCGGGCCAATCTCGAGGAAACGGGCATGAGCTACGATCTCGAGGTCAATCTCATTGCCCGCGCCTCGGCCAAGGGCCTGCTGACCACGCCCTATGTGTTCAGCACCAGCGATGCGGAAAAGATGGCGCGGGCCGGCGCCGACATCGTCGTGTGCCATCTGGGCCTGACCACAGGCGGGACCATCGGCGCGCAGACAGCCAAGACGCTGGATGAGTGCATCGCCGACATCGACGCCTGGTCGGCTGCGGCGCGCCAGGTCAATCCGGACATCATCGTGCTCTGCCATGGCGGCCCGATCTCGATGCCGGATGATGCTGCCTATGTGCTGGCCCGAACGGCCACCTGCCATGGCTTTTATGGCGCCAGTTCCATGGAGCGCCTGCCGACGGAGGCCGCCATACGCGACCAGGTCGCACGCTTTGCTGCAATTGGCCGCCGCTAATGCAATTTAGCCGGGGCGGTGCAACGAGCCGCCCGGCGCCCCATCTCCTTGTGCGGCAGGCA
The DNA here is from genome assembly GCA_965650545.1 of uncultured Devosia sp. Taxonomy (GTDB): domain Bacteria; phylum Pseudomonadota; class Alphaproteobacteria; order Rhizobiales; family Devosiaceae; genus Devosia. The sequence continues at coordinate 2,264 of CBFGPB010000288.1, forward strand.
ATTGGTGGTAACCTTCCGCCCGCACCCGGCGCCATTGTGGGGCGCCTCGGCCGGGCCGAGGACGCCCGCTGTCGCGTGACTGTCACAGACCCGAATTAGGGGGATGGGCATCAGGAGACAGACTGCGATGAATGCGATCGGACTGGAAGAAACCATCCTCACCAATGCCCGGATCGTCCTGGCCGATCAGGTGCTCGATGGGGCCGTGACCATTGCCGGCGGCGTGATCGCAGACATCGGCCCCGCCAGCGCGCGGGGCATCGACCTTGACGGCGACTATCTCATTCCGGGCCTGGTCGAGCTGCATACCGATCATCTCGAAACCCACTACGCACCCCGGCCCAAGGTCCGCTGGCATCCGGTCGCTGCCGTCCAGGCCCACGATTCGCAGATCGCCGCATCCGGGATCACGACGGTGTTCGACGCGATCCGCGTCGGCATCGACGAGCACGCCGATATGGGCGCGGTCGAGTTGCGCATCCTGGCCGACGCCATTTCCGCCGGTGTCGATGCCGGCCGGCTGCGCGCCGAACATTTCATCCACCTGCGTTGCGAAGTGTCGGCGCCCGACTGCCTGGAGGCCTTCGAGGCCATCATGGACCACAAGCTGGTGCGGCTGGCCTCGTTGATGGACCATGCCCCCGGCCAGCGCCAGTTTGCGAGCCCGGATGCCTACAAGGTCTACTATCAGGGCAAGCTGAAGATGAGCGATGCGGCCCTGGCCGATTTTATCGCACGCCGGTCTGCGGAATCCTCGGCCTATTCGGACAAGCACCGCAAGGCGCTGGCCGAGCACTGCCATGCGCGCGGCATCGTCCTGGCCAGCCACGACGACGCCACCCAGGCACATGTCGATGACGCGAAGGACCTGGGCATAAGCGTTGCCGAGTTCCCCACCACGATCGAGGCCGCGCGCGCGTCGCGGGAAGCGGGCATGGGCATCCTGATGGGCGGCCCCAATGTGGTCCGCGGCGCCTCGCATTCGGGCAATGTGTCGGCCCGCGAGCTGGCGGCAGCCGGCCTCCTCGACATTCTTTCGTCCGACTACATTCCCTTCTCCATGCTCCAAGCGGCCTTCTGCCTGGTCGATACCGTGCCGGACATTTCCCTGCCGCAGGCCATCAGCTTCGTCACCAAGCGTCCCGCTGAGGCTGCCGGTCTGGATGACCGCGGAGAGATCGCGCTGGGCAAGCGCGCCGATCTCGTCCATCTGCGCCTCGAGGATGGCATTCCCATCGTGCAGACTGTGTGGCGCCAGGGCCGGCGCGTCATATGAGCGGCACGTTCGTCGCCGTGGTCGG
>CBFGPB010000289.1:0-3562 GCA_965650545.1 uncultured Devosia sp.
ACTCCTTCGTGCTGCGCAACAAGCAGAAGTGGCCGCATCTCAAATTCCCGGCCTCGATGTATCTGGAAGGCTCGGACCAGCATCGCGGCTGGTTCCATTCCTCGCTGCTCGAAAGCTGCGCCACCAATGGCCATGCGCCCTATGAGAGCGTCCTCACCCATGGCTTCACCATGGATGGAGAAGGCCGCAAGATGTCGAAGTCGCTGGGCAATGTCGTCGCCCCGCAGGAGATCATCAAGCAGTACGGCGCCGATATCCTGCGCCTCTGGGTGGCCTCGTCCGACTATTCGGAAGACCTGCGCCTGGGCAAGGAGATCATCCAGACCACGGTCGACAGCTATCGCAAGCTGCGCAACACCCTGCGCTGGCTGCTGGGCAACCTCGCGCACTTCAAGGCCGAAGACGTCGTCGACGCCAAGGACATGCCCGAGCTCGAGCGCCTGATGCTGCATCGCCTGGCTCAGCTCGATACCGGCGTCCGCGCCGCCTACAAGGAATATGACTACCGCAAGGTCGTCACGCTCCTTTCCAACTTCATGAATATCGAGCTCTCGGCCTTCTACTTCGACATCCGCAAGGACACGCTCTATTGCGATCCGATCTCCTCGATCAAGCGCCGCTCGGCGCTGACCGTGCTCGATCACCTGTTCAACGCGCTCACTGCGTGGCTCGCCCCTATCCTGGTCTTCACCATGGAAGAATGCTGGCTGGAGCGGCACCCCGAAGAGGGCTCGTCGGTGCATCTGCGGCTCTTCCCCGAGATCCCGGAAAGCTGGCTCGACAATGACCTGGCCAACAAGTGGCAGCTCATCCGCGCCGTCCGCCGCGTAGTGACGGGTGCGCTTGAGATCGAGCGCCGTGAAAAGCGCATCGGATCGTCGCTCGAGGCTGCTCCGCAGGTCTACGTCGCCGACGCCCGCTATATCGTGGCACTGGAAGGCCAGGATCTGGCGGAAATTGCCATCACCTCGGCCATTTCGGTCAAGCAGAACGAAGGCCCGTCCGAAGCCTTCCGGCTCGACGACGTGCCCGGCGTCTCGGTTGTCTCTGCCCTGGCCCAGGGCAAGCGCTGCGCCCGCTCGTGGAAGGTTCTGCCCGAAGTCGGCTCCGACCCGGAATACCCGGACGTCTCCCCGCGCGACGCCCAGGCCCTGCGTGAACGCGCCGCGGCAGGTCTCTGATCTTGCAGAGAGCTCCGCGCCTCGACATTTCGGTGATCGCCTCCCTCATGGCGGCGATCATCGCCTTCGGGCTCGATCGGGCGCAGAAGGCCTTTCACATTGCCGCCGAATGCTACGCCGTCGGGCAGTCCGTGTGCGTCGGCGTTCCCTACTTCTTCGAACCCCTGTCGCTGACCGGCTGGCGCGGCGGGGAAATCCTCTCGGTCACCCCCTTTTTCGATTACGTCCTCGTCTGGAATACCGGCATTTCCTATGGCCTCTTCGATGGCCTGCCGGTCTGGGCGCTGGGCGTCATCATGCTGGTGGCCATCGTGGCCCTGTCCTTCTGGTGGTGGCGTTCGAAGGAATTCCTCGTGCGGCTGGGCCTGGCCCTCTGTGTCGGGGGGGCGCTCTCCAATGCGCTCGATCGCCTGATCTATGGGGCGGTGGCCGACTTTTTCCATTTCCACTGGGGCACGTGGTCCTTCTACATTTTCAACATCGCCGACATGGCCATCACCTTCGGCGTCATCATCCTGTTCGTTGATCTTCTCGGACTCGCCCGGCGCAAGCCAAACCAGCCGGCCTGAGGGTCGGAAATCACTGTGCTGCCAGAATCTGGTCTTAACGGTGGGAATGCGCTATAAGCGCCGCCGATATCGTAAGGGAATTTGCATGTCTGTTGCATTGACCAGGCAGTCCGCTGCCATCCGGGCCGCCATGAAGACTGGTCTGGCTGCTCTCGGGCTGATGGCCACTCTCGCGCTCGCCGCCTGCACCACGGTCGAAGGCACCAATGCCATGACCGATTTCGGCACCTTCGAGCGCGAAGTGATGAACACCACGGCCCGCGGTGTCGGCCTCATTCCTGGCGATCCGCCCAAGGAAGACCTGACCATGGCGCGCGCGCCGCTGGTCCTGCCCAAGTCCGATGCCGGCCTGCCCACCCCGACCACCCAGGTCGCTGCGGCCCAGCTCCCGGCCAACAGCGACACCGTGCAGATCGACACGACCAATCTGAGCGAAGCCGACATCGTGCTGCTGCGCAATGCGCGCGTCGTCGACATGCGCACCCTGGGCGGCCGTCCGTTGACCGAGGCCGAGGCCCGCCAGCTCACCGCCCGCATGCAGGCCGCCAACATGGCCGTCACTGCCAATAACGAGCGCCCGCTCTACCTGCCACCGGCCGAATACTTCACCCGCGTCGGCGATGCGCAGCTGGTCTGCCGTGCCGCCTCGGGCGAGCTGGTGTCCCTGCGCGACGAGCGCTGCCCGGAAGACGTCCGCAAGGCTTTGCAGGCGCGCGGACCCAATTCGACCGTGCTTGGCACACAGAATGCCATGTTCACACAATCGGAAAAGCAGCTCTGATCGCCTGAGCGCTTCTCCATAACGACCAGCGGCCGGATTGATCCGGCCGCTTTGCCTTTTATCCGCGCCGCCCGCCTCGGCACTCCCGCCCGAGGCATGAAGGGTCCCGCATGTCAGAAAGTGCTCCCATGAGCGACACTCCCAAACAGCCCGAAGCCGCCGATCGCCTCGCCAAGGTCATTGCCCGCGCAGGCCTCTGCTCCCGCCGCGATGCCGAAGGCTGGATTGCCGATGGCCGCGTCTCGGTCAACGGCAAGAAGGTCATCACCCCGGCCTTCAACGTCACCAGCAAGGACAAGATCGAAGTCGACGGCCTGCCGCTGGCCGCCCGTCAGGGCACCCGCGTCTGGCTCTATCACAAGCCCGCGGGCCTCGTGGTCACCGAGAAGGACCCCGAAGGCCGTCCGACCATTTTCGAGGAACTCGAGCGCAAGGGCCTGCCCCGCGTGCTCACCGTCGGCCGCCTCGACATCAATACCGAAGGGCTCCTGCTGCTCACCAACGATGGGGGCCTCAAGCGCGTGCTTGAACTGCCCTCCACCGGATGGCTGCGCCGCTACCGCGTGCGCGCCTTTGGCTCGGTCACCCAGGCCCAGCTCGATAGCCTCAAGCAGGGCATCACCGTCGATGGCATCCAGTATGGCCCCATCACCGCCACGCTCGAGCGCGAGCAGGGCTCCAATGTCTGGATGGTGCTCGGCCTGCGCGAGGGCAAGAACCGCGAGGTCAAGAACGTCCTCGGCTCGCTCGGTCTCGAGGTGAACCGCCTCATCCGCATTTCCTATGGTCCCTTCCAGCTCGGCGACCTGCCCGAAGGCGGGGTCGAAATGGTCAAGTCCCGCATGCTGCGCGACCAGCTCGGCAAGAAGCTGGCCGAGTCCGCCGGCGTCGATTTCGAGAGTGATGCGCCCGACATGGCGCAGCCCACCCCGCGCGATGACCGCCCAGTGCGCTCCCCACGCGATCGTGCCCCCCTGCGCCCCCGCCCCGCCGCCGGTCGCGATGCCGGTCCGCGCGGCTACGACGAGGAT
>CBFGPB010000290.1:0-3555 GCA_965650545.1 uncultured Devosia sp.
CCATAATCGATGCGCACGATCTCCTCGGCCTCGCCGTTCGGCCCCAGCCATATCTTCCACTCCCCACCCTCGGTCGACAGGATTTCGGCAACGTCCAGGCGGACATCGCCGTCGTCGCGCACCGGCAGATCGAGCCGTCCGATCAGGTCCGGATTGCAGGCGAGCGCCGGAGTGGCGCAAGAAAGGGCGAGAAAAGTGACAAGGCGGCGCATCATGCGCCATGCTGACCATAGATCTGATTGCCCTGCAACGGCCCACAGCGCAGCCCGACCCCGCCCAAAGCAGGGGTTGAACTTTTCCGATCTTTGGCGCATTTAAGGCGGGCAGTGCCGGGCCCCTCTGGTCATAGCCCCTAGCTATGGCGATGTCGGAACTGCTCCACCTAGTTACATGGAGAAGGTCCGGCGATGGAATCGCTTGTTGCCGCCCTTTCGGGCGATTTTCTTGGTACACCAACCTATTTCTGGGTCGCGTTCATCGCGATCGTCATTGGCCTGCTTGTTTTCGACCTCGGCATCCTCCACCGCGATGAGCACGAGATCGAAGCCAAGGAGAGCCTGCTGCTCTACGGCTTCTACGTCCTCATAGCCCTGGGCTTCGGCGCCTGGGTCTGGTTCAGCCGCGGGGCGCAATCCGGCCTCGAATTCTATACCGGCTACCTGATCGAACAGTCCCTGGCCATGGACAACATGTTCGTCATCGCTACGATATTCGGCTTCCTAGGCATCCCCCGGCTCTACCAGCACCGCGTGCTGTTCTGGGGCATTATCGGCGTTATCCTGTTCCGTGCCATCCTCATCGGCGTGGGCGCGGCGCTGGTCTACCAGTTCAGCTGGATCCTCTTCCTCTTCGGCGCCTTCCTGGTCTTTACCGGCATCCGCATGTTCTCCCATCAGGACGAGGAGCCTGATATCGAGGCCAATCCGGTGCTGAAGTTCCTGCGCAAGCGCTTCCGCATCACCAATGAACTGCGCGGCCGCCACTTTGCGGTCAAGGAGCCCGATCCCAGGACCGGCAAGATCGTCACCTGGCTGACTCCGCTGGCCGTGGCACTGATCATGGTCGAATTCGTCGACCTGATCTTTGCCGTGGACTCGGTGCCGGCGGTCTTCGCAGTGACGCAGGATACGTTCATCGTCTACACGTCGAACATCTTCGCCATTCTGGGCCTGCGGGCGCTTTACTTTGCCCTTGCGGCGGCCATGAACCGCTTCCGCTACCTGCAGATCTCGCTGGCGATCATCCTGGTGCTGATTGGCATCAAGATTTTCCTCGTGCCCCTGGGCATCAAGATCGACACGCTGTTCTCGCTCAGCGTGACCATCGCGATCCTGGCCGGCGGCGTGTTCTACTCCCTTTGGAAGACCCGCAACGAGCCCAATATCAGCGCCGAAGAAGAGCCTAGCACGGGCCGGCTGGAGCCGTAACGGCTTCGCAAAGGCAAAATCTCCTGAAAGGGCCGGCGGTTGACGCCGGCCCTTTTGCTTGTTTATCCTGCGGCCATTCCTTGATGAGGTCTCGCACCCAAATGATCTGAAAACCCGTCCCGGACGCCCAGCACCCTTTCGCCTCACGCAGCATGCGTGAACCGACAGGCCTGGCTGCGTTGTTGGACGAGGTTGGCAGCATTGGTGCATATTTGGCTTCGTAAGCCGCCCCCTCCCCTTCCGCGCATCCCTGGCGTCCCTTCCCAATCGCTTCACCGCGCGGCCTGCCGCGCACCGTTTTGCTTCAGCCAGCCCGCGCCACCGGCCGGGCGGGAAAGGTCACAATCATGCCCAAAAATCAGTTCCAGCGCCCCGCGCCCGTCAAGCACACCCGCAATGTGCCGCGTCATGGCGCGCCGCCACCCGCGCCGGCCAGGGGGGCGGCAAAGCCCCGGATAAAGCCGCCTTTGGCCGGTTTGCCGCCGCTTTCAGCGCTCATCGAACCCCCCGGACGGCGCTAGGAGGAACGGGGTCCGGCAGGCCTGCCGGACCCCGCACCAGTCTTGCCGCAATTGCCCGTTAACGAATTGTCAAACGACAAGGAGACAGGCAAATGGGTGCCATCCACGAAATCGTCTTTGACTGTGTCGAGCCTGCGGCCCTGGCCGCATTCTGGGCCGAAATGCTCGAGGGCTATGCGGTGCGCAGGTCCGACCCGACCGATGCCGCCATCAGTGCGGCCCTTGGCCTCGACCCAGACGTTCCGACCACCGTGATGATCGACGGGCCGGGCCCCTCTATCTGCTTCCAGAACGTGGATGGCCAGCGCCCCGACAACAATCGCGTGCATTTCGACGTACAGGTGAGGGACCGCTCCAGCGAAGTGGAGCGGCTCAAGGAGGCTGGCGCTACTGTGGAGCGCGTGCTGCCCACCTACACGGTCATGCGTGACCCGGAGGGCAATCAGTTTGTATTGGTCGACAGCGACCGGGGTGCGATGGAGGAAAACGTCGTACGAGCCGCCTGAGGCGTGCTGACAGGGTCTGTCATTGGGCTGCTCCAGTCTGCCCCGCACCAGCCAGAAGGAGCACGCCATGACCCTGACTGCCTCATGCCACTGCGGCGCCGTTCGTATCGCCCTGCCCGAGCACCCCACGCACGGGTCCGAGTGCAACTGCTCCTACTGTGCGCGCACCGGCGCCGTCTGGGCCTACTACGCGCCCGGCGAGATGACGTTCCTCTCCCGCCAAGGCGAGCGGATGTATTCAACCAACCCGGACATGCACCAGCACTATTTCTGCGGCAACTGTGGCATGCAGACCTGGGGCGAATCCCCCGACTGGTCCAGCCTCTACAATGACGACGGCACGCCCAAGGGGGACGATCCCAACGCCATTCCCACCTTGCGCAAGCAAGCGGTCAACCTGAAACTGGTAGATGATCTCGACTGGTCCAGGATCGAGGTGGCCAGGCTGGACGGGCGCAATAGCTGGTAGGCCCGGCCGCACCGCGCCGGCCAGCAGCCGCGCCACGCGGGCGCGCAGGCCGCCTGCGCCCCCCGCGAGCGGCGATCAATGCCCGTCGAAGGCCATGAGTGATGTGACAGTGACACCTTCGGCCTTGAGCTTGTCGGCCCCGCCGATATCAGGCAGATCAATGACGAAGGCCGCATCGTCGCAGATGGCGCCCGTGCGGCGCAGCAGGCCGATGGCGGCAATGGCCGTGCCGCCGGTCGCGATCAGGTCATCGACCAGCAGCACCTTGTGGCCGCCATTGACCACGTCGGCGTGAATCTCGATCGTATCGACGCCATATTCGAGCGCATAGTTCTGCCCGATGGTCTCGCCCGGCAGCTTGCCCTTCTTGCGGATCGGCACGAAGCCCGCGCCCAGCGCAATGGCCACGCCGGCGCCGAAGATGAAGCCCCGCGCCTCGATGCCTGCGACATGGGTGATCCCATGGCCACGATAGCCGGAGGCAATGCGCTCGACGCTCTCGCGGAACCCTTCGGGATGCTCGATCAGCGTGGTGATATCCCGGAACAGGATGCCCTTCTTGGGGTAATCCGGGATCGTGCGGACGAGCGACTTCAGGTCGAGCGACATCGATGGCCTTGTCAGTTGGAAGG
>CBFGPB010000291.1:0-3540 GCA_965650545.1 uncultured Devosia sp.
CGTCGTCGAGATCGCGGAAGGCCATGACGCCGGGCAGGTCCTTGCCGGGCAGGGGGATGATGAAGGGCGCCGAGCCGGTGGCGATGATCAGCTTGTCGTAGGGCGTCTCGCCACTCTTGGAGATGACGACCTTGCGCTGCCGATCAATGGCCGTGACAGTCTCGCCGAACCGGGTATGAACGCCATGCTCACGATACCAGGCGGCGTCGTGAGTGATGATCTGCTCATATTCCTTCTCGCCGGCCAGGACCGGGGAGAGCATGAGCCGGTTGTAGTTGCCGCGCGGCTCGGCACCGAACAGCGTCACGTCGAACCGGCCCGGGGCTTCTTCGAAGATGTGCTCAAGGGCGCGGCCAGAGGCCATGCCTGCACCAACGACGACCAGTTTTTCCATTTGCTCTTACTCCAGAAAGAGGGTCAGGCCGGCTGCGCGACGAGCTGGCGCTCGCGACGACGCACGGCGGAGTGCATCAACCCCAGCGACACGATGATCAGGACGAAGAGCGCCATGAAGCAGCTCGTCCAGAGGCCTGTGAGATCGTTGAGGAAACCGAAGAGAAGGGGCAGCAGGAACCCGCCAAGGCCCCCGATCATGCCCACAAGACCACCCACGGCCCCGACATTGTCGGGATAGTAGACGGGGATGTGCTTGAAGACGGCAGCCTTGCCGAGGCTCATGAAGAAGCCCAGCACGAAGACCAGGACGATGAAGGCCATGGGGCCGATCTCGAAATGGAAGGCCACAGGTCCGTCAATGCCGGCAATGACCGAATCTGTGGCAGGCAGGGCAAGGAAGAAGGCGCAGACTGCCGAGACACCGAAGGTCCAGTAGAGCACGGTGCGAGCCCCGATCTTGTCGCTGAGGCTGCCGCCATAGGCCCGGAAGATGCTGGCGGGGATCGAGTAGGCCGCGGCAATGGCGCCGGCCGTCTTGATGTCGAAGCCATAGACACCGATCAGGTAGCGCGGGAGCCACAGGGTCAGGGCAACGAAGGCGCCGAAGACGAAGAAGTAGTAGAGGGCGAAGCGCCAGACCTGAGGATTGCGCAGGGGCGCAAACTCGCTGGCGAGGCTGCGGGGGGTATAGCTCTCGCCCTGCTCGCGGCGGCGGATGGTGACAGGGTCGTCCTCGGTCGAGAACCAGAAGACGGCGGCCATGACAACAAGAGCGGCGGCCCAGATGACGGCGACTGACTGCCAGCCCCAGGCCAGCATGACGAAGGGCGCCGCGAACTTGGTGACGGCGGCGCCGACATTGCCGACGCCGAATATGCCCAGTGCGGTGCCCTGCTTGCCGGCAGGGTAGAAGCGCGACACATAGGCCACGCCCACCGCAAACGAACCGCCGGCAAGGCCTACGCCGAGTGCGGCGAGCAGCAGTTGCTCGTAGGTCTGGGCGAAGGCCAGGAGGAAGGTGGCGACGGCGGCAGCCAGCATGGTCAGCGTATAGACCAGGCGCCCGCCCTTGCGGTCGGTCCAGATGCCCAGGACCATGCGGACCAGCGAGCCCGTGAGGACGGGCGTGCCGACCAGAAGGCCGAATTGGGTTTCGCTCAGCCCCAGCTGGTCCTTGAGGGACACGCCGATGATGGAAAAGATCGTCCAGACGGCAAAGCAGACGGTGAAGGCGATGGTAGAGAGCGTCAGCGCCCGGTTGTTCCGGACGAGATCTGCAGCGCGCGTGGCGAGTGGGGCCTGTGTCATCGGGTTGGCTCCGTTTGAACCTGAAAACAAAAAGGCTGCCAACCGACACGCCACCGGTGCTGGACCGATGAGTACCTGTTGGCAGCCTTGCCTTTGAACGCCCAACCTTGGACGTCGATCTTAGAGAGCGTCTCGGGGAGGAGCTCGTCTGGTGCTCTTATTGCAGGAACCGTGCCAACTCTGTGGTTCCGAAATTTATCTAGTTATTGCAGTTATTTAGGCTGATAGATGGTGGGGGTGCCAATTGCTGGCTGGTGCAGATGCCGGCTCAAGCGGTCGGCATCGTGTTCATAAATTGGGCATTGCGGCTGTTTTGGTCGTTTATGCACAATTTTTAGCCCTTAGGCTGCCTCGACGAAACGGTGGCGTTCGTAAAGGAACTTGAGCACGGCCTCCCGGCACTTGAGATAGGTTCGGTCGGAGGCGAGCTCGATGCGGCGACGCGGCCGCTCGAGCGGAACGGAGAGCACCTCGCCAATCGTGGCCGCCGGGCCGTTGGTCATCATCACGATGCGGTCCGAGAGCAGCACGGCCTCGTCCACATCATGGGTGATCATGATCATGGTGTTGCCCAGGCGCTGGTGGATTTCCATCATCTGGTCTTGCAGGTGCGCGCGGGTGAGGGCGTCGAGGGCGCCGAAAGGCTCGTCGAGCAGGAGGATCTTGGGCTCCATGGCCAGGGCCCGGGCAATGCCGACGCGCTGCTTCATGCCGCCCGAGATTTCGGTCGGGCGCTTGTCCTTGGCGTGGGCCATCTGCACCAGGTTCAGATTGTCCATGATCCAGTCATGGCGTTCAGCGGCAGACTTGCTGCGACCAAAGACCTTGGAAACAGCCAGATTGACGTTTTCATAGACAGTCAGCCAGGGCAGTAGCGAGTGGTTCTGGAACACCACGGCGCGATCCGGGCCGGGGCGATGAACTTCGGCATTCTCGAGGATGATGCCGCCGGTCGTGACCTCGGTGAGGCCCGCGACGAGGTTGAGCAGGGTGGACTTACCGCATCCCGAGTGCCCGATGATGGAAACGAACTCGCCCTTGGCAATCTCGAGGTTGATATCGCGGAGCACTTCGGTAGTGGCGGCGCCGCGGGTGAAGGTCTTGCCGACCGCTGAAATCTGCAGGTAGCTCATGGGGCTCTCCTTAGCTGGCGCTGGTGCCGCGGGTGACGATGGTGCCGACAAAGGCCACGAGCCGGTCGAGCGCGAAGCCGACGACGCCGATATAGATGAGGGCGACGATGATGTCGGTGAGGCGGGAGCTGTTCCAAGCATCCCAGATGAAGAAACCGATGCCGACGCCGCCGGTCAGCATTTCTGCGGCCACGATGGCCAGCCATGAAAGGCCAACGCCGATTCGGAGGCCCGAGAAGATATAGGGCGCGGCAGCCGGCACCATGATGCGGGTGAAGAACTCGAACTGGTTGAGTTGCAGCACCTGGGCGACGTTGCGGTAGTCCTGCGGGATGTTGCGCACGCCCACCGCCGTGTTGATGATCACCGGCCAGATGGCGGTGATGAAGATGACGAAAATGGCCGAAGGGCCGCTATCCATGAAGGCGGCGAGCGAAATGGGCAGCCAGGCCAGCGGCGGCACGGTGCGCAGGATCTGGAAGATCGGGTCGAGCCCGCGCATCATCCACACCGATTGGCCGACCAGCGCGCCGAGGGCCACGCCGATGACGGCGGCAAAGCCGAAACCGATGGCGACGCGCTGCAGCGAGGTGAGCACGCGAAGGCCGAGGCCGATATCCTGCGAGCCGTAGACAAAGAACGGATCGACGATGAGGTCATAGCTCTGCAGCCAGACCTCGCTGGGTGGGGGCAGGGAGGAGCC
>CBFGPB010000292.1:0-3521 GCA_965650545.1 uncultured Devosia sp.
GAACCGGCGGCACGACCGGGATGATTTCCTCGGCTTCGACCTTCTTGAGGAAAGCCGAGACCAAGGGGTGTTCCATGGCTTCGTGCACGAAATGCACATCGAGCAGGCCGGCCGGATAAGCAATGGTGGCGTGCCCACCATTGAGAATGCGGATTTTCATATGCTCGTAGGGCGCAACGTCCGGCACGAACTGCACGCCGACCTTTTCGAGGGCCGGGCGGCCTGCAGGGAAATTGTCCTCAAGCACCCACTGCTTGAAGCTTTCGCAGAAGACCGGCCAGGCATCGTCGATGCCGAAGCCGTCAGCGAGCAGTTTTCTTTCGCGATCCGAGGTGGCGGGGGTGATGCGGTCGACCATGCCATTGGGGAACGCGACGGACGACTTGACCCAGGCAGCAAGCGCCGGATCGATCAGCGCAGCCAGGCCCGCGACTGCGTTTTCGGTGACATGGCCATTGCCCGGAATGTTGTCGCAGCTCATGACGGTAAAGGGGGGCACGCCGGCATCGCGGCGTTTCACGAGACCGGCAAGGATGAGGCCGAAAGCGGTCTTGGGCGCGTCGAAATGGGCCGCGTCCCAGGCAATGTCGGGATGGGTCGGGTCGAACGTCTGGCTGGCCGGGTCGATATAGTAGCCGCCCTCGGTTATGGTCAGCGAGACGATGCGAATGGCCGGGTCGGCGAGCCGTGCGATGACGGCGGCGCTGTCACCGGGCTTGAGATAATCGATCATGGCGCCGGTGACATGGGCGGCGCTGGAATCGGCCTCCTGCTCGACCACGGTGGTCAGCCAATCCTGGCTCATCAGCTTTTGCCGCATGGCCTCGTCGGCTTCGCGCACGCCGGCGCCGACCAGGGCCCAGTCGTGGCCTTCGCCCAGGTTGAACAGGGCGTCGAGATAAACGGCCTGATGGGCGCGATGGAAGTTGCCGACGCCGAAATGCACAATGCCGGCGGAGAGGTCGGCGCGGGCATAGCGCGGCACGGCGACGCCGCGCAGGTTGGGCAGGTTGGCGAGGGAAAGCCTGGTGGTCATGATGATCAGCCCTGGAGCGCCTTGCCCGCTGCGTCGAAGCGGTAGATGCGGTTGGGGTCTGGAGTGAGCCAGACCTTATCGCCATGAGCGAAGGTCTGGTCGCCATCAGTGCGAACGGTCATCAGTCCGAGGCCGCCGACATCGACATGCAGGAAGGTGTCCGAGCCGAGTTGCTCGGCGACATTGACCGTGCCGGCCCATTGTCCGGCGCCTGCTGTGGTCGAGAGTGCGAAATGCTCGGGCCGGACACCGATGGAGGTGGCCTTGTGCTTTTCTGCCTCAGGTCCGTCCACGAAGTTCATTTTGGGCGAGCCGATAAAGCCAGCGACGAAGCGATTGGCCGGGCGCTTGTAGAGTTCGAGCGGGGAGCCGAATTGTTCGACATTGCCCGCATTGAGCACCACGATGCGGTCTGCCATGGTCATGGCTTCGACCTGGTCATGGGTCACGTAGATCATGGTGGTCTTGAGCTGCTGGTGCAGTTCGGTGATCTCGAGACGCATGTTGACGCGCAGGGCGGCATCAAGGTTGGACAGCGGTTCGTCGAAAAGAAAGGCCTTGGGCTCGCGCACAATGGCGCGGCCGATGGCGACGCGCTGGCGCTGGCCACCGGACAGGGCGCGCGGGCGGCGGTCGAGATAGGACGTCAGGTTCAGTGTCCGTGCCGCGTAGTCGACCTTCTGGTCGATGATGGCTTGGGGAGTCTTGGCCATCTTGAGCGGGAAGGCGATGTTGTCGCGCACGCTCATATGCGGATAGAGCGCGTAGGACTGGAAGACCATGGCCAGGCCCCTTCGCGCCGGCGGGGCGTCGGTGACGTCTTCGCCATCGAGGCGGATCCTGCCCGATGTGGTGTCCTCAAGCCCGGCGATCAGGCGCAAGAGGGTGGACTTGCCGCAGCCCGAGGGGCCGACAAAGACGACGAATTCCCCGTCTTTAATCTCGAGCGAAATGTCGGGAATGATCTCGACTTCGCCGAAGGACTTGTTGACGTGTTCGAGAGAGATGGAACCCATTTTCGAAGTCCTTTTATTTCACGGCGCCGAAGGTGAGGCCGCGGACGAGCTGCTTCTGGCTGAACCAGCCGAGCAGCAGGATTGGTGCGATAGCGAGCAGGGAGGCGGCCGAAAGCTTGGCCAGGAACAGGCCCTGCGGCGATGAGAAGGAAGAAATGAAGGCGGTGAGCGTGCCCGCGCGGCCCGAGGTCAGGGTGATGGTCCAGAAGGCTTCGTTCCAGGCCAGGATCACGTTGAGCAGCAGGGTCGAGGCGATGCCGGGCACGGCCATGGGCACGAGGACGTGGACGATCTCGTTCCAGAGCTCGGCGCCATCCATGCGGGCGGCTTCGAGAATGTCGACCGGGATTTCCTTGAAGTAGGTGTAGAGCATCCAGATGATGATCGGCAGGTTGATCAGGGTCATGATCAGCGTCAGGCCATGCACGGTGTCGAGCAGGCGCAAGTCGCGGAAGATCAGGTAGATCGGGATCAACACGCCGACGGCCGGCATCATCTTGGTGGAGAGCATCCACATCAGGATGTCCTTGGTGCGCTTGGTGGGCGCGAAGGCCATGGACCAGGCTGCCGGGATGGCGATGACGAGGCCGAGCAGCGTCGAACCGACCGACACCAGGATCGAGTTCCAGGCGTGCTTGATGTAGTCGGAGCGGTCCTGCACGGCGCTGAAATTTTCCAGCGTGAAGGTCTCGGGCAGGAAGGTCGGCGGGGCGGCAATGGCCTCGGCCTCGGTCTTGAAGGCCGTGACAATGGTCCAGAGGATTGGCGAGAAGAGCGCCAGGGCAACGGCCCAGGCCAGGATAGTGAAGCCGATCTTGGTGGATGTGGGGACGCGGCGGGCCATGATCGTTCTCCTCAAGCGTCCAGGTTCTTGCCGACGGCGCGCATCAGGAAGATCGCGACAATGTTGGCGATGATGACGGCGACCACGCCCCCGGCTGAGCCGGCGCCGATGTCGTTGGACAGGATGCCGGTGCGGAAGACGAGGAAGGCGATATTGGTGGAGGCATAGCCCGGTCCGCCGCCCGTGGTGACGCGGATTTCCGCGAAGATGCCGAGCAGGAAGATGGTTTGGATCAGGATCACGATGGTGATCGCCCGGGCCATATGCGGCAGGATGATGAAGCGGAAGCGGTTGACAGCATTGGCGCCATCCATCTCGGCAGCCTCGCGCTGCTCCTCGGAAAGCGACTGCAGCGCTGTCAGCAGGATCAGGGTGGCAAATGGTAGCCATTGCCAGGCGACGATGACGATGACCGAAAACAGCGGATATTGCGCAAACCAGTCCACCGGCTGCAGGCCGAACGCCTTCCAGAGATGCCCGAGCATGCCGTAGCCGGGATGCATGAAGCCGTTCTTCCAGATCAGCGCGGCTACCGGCGGCATGACGAAGAAGGGCGAGATGACGAGAATGCGCAGAATGCCCTGGCCCCAGATCGGCTGATCGAGCAGGAGCGCGAGGAAAGTGC
>CBFGPB010000293.1:0-3502 GCA_965650545.1 uncultured Devosia sp.
CTCAGCTGACGATCGTGATCTTCTCTGCCGCCCGCGTGATCCCGGTATAGAGCCAGCGCGCCCGCTCCTCGCGGAACACGAAGCTCTCGTCGAAGAGATAGACATTGTCCCACTGGCTGCCCTGCGCCTTGTGCACGGTGAGGCAGTAGCCGAAGGTGAATTCGTCGAACTGCCGGCGCTCCGGCCAGCTCATCGCATCCTCCTCGCCCGAAAAGAACGCCTTGTGTGTCAGCACCCGCGCTTCGCCTTTGCCCTCGTCATCAGCCAGGAGCAGGCTCCACTTGCCGTTGGAGCGCCGTGTCGTATCGGTGACGATCCAGATCTGCCCGTTGAGCAGGCGTTTTCGCGGATTGTTCCGCAAGCACACCATGCGGTCGCCCACCACCGGCTCGTGAAAGGGCAGGCCCTTCAATTCGCGCAACCGGTCATTATAGGTCAGCCGCGTCTTGTTGCGCCCTACCAGCACCTGGTCGGCCTCCAGCACCGCATCGCGATCCACAGAATCGCGCCCCACGACCACGCTTTCGCCATAGCGGCCGTGTTCGAGGTAACCGCCCTCGCGCACCGCCATGGAGAGCTGGATGATCGGATTGTCCGCCGCCTGCCGGTGAATTTCCGTCAGCATGATGTCGGGCTCTTCATTGATGAAGAAACCCGCCCCCTGCACCGGCGGCAACTGGAACGGATCGCCCAGCACCAGCACCTTGACCCCGAAGCTCAGGAGATCCGCGCCCAATTGCTCGTCCACCATTGAGACTTCGTCGATGACGATCAGGTCCGCATCTGCCGCCGGGCTTTCCGGGTCGAGCACGAAACGCGGCTCGCCTTCCTTCTCGCTCACCAGCGTATAGATGAGGCTGTGGATGGTCTGGGCGCCCTTGCAGCCGCGCTTGCGCATCACCATGGCCGCCTTGCCGGTGAAGGCCGCATATTTGACCGAGCGCACATCCTGCGCCAGGTGCACGGCCAGCGTCGACTTTCCCGTGCCGGCCCAGCCGAACAGGCGGAACACCTGCGGCCCGTTGCGATCCTTGAGCCATTTCGATACCGCGACCAGCGCCGCATCCTGCTGGGACGACCAGACCGGAGCCATCAGGCGATCACCGTCGACACGGTGCCGACCCCCTCGATGGCGCCCTCCAGCACGTCGCGCCGCCGCACCGCGCCCACCCCGGCCGGCGTGCCGGTCATGATCAGGTCACCGGCGCGCAGGGTCACGAGGCGGCTCAGAAAGGCAATGGTCTCGGGCACGCTCCAGATCTGGTCGGCCAGATCGCCGCGCTGGCGCTCCGCGCCATTGACGCTGAGCGTGATGGCCCCGCGATCCGGATGACCGATGCGGCTGGCCGGGGCAATGGCACCAATCGGCGCCGACTGATCAAAACCCTTGGCCATGGTCCAGGGCCGCCCGCCCTTCTTGGCCTCGGCTTGCAGATCCCGCCGCGTCATGTCGAGCCCGGCCGCATAGCCATAGACGTGGTCCAATGCCACGTGCTCGTTGATGGCCGTGCCATCCTGGCCGATGGCGACCACCAGCTCGATCTCGTGCTGAAAGTCCGCCGTCTGCGGCGGATAGGCAATCGAGCCCCCCTCGATCACCAGCGCATCGGCCGGCTTGTCGAAAAAGAATGGCGGCTCGCGACTGTCATGGCCCATTTCGCGCGCATGCTCGGCATAATTGCGGCCCACGCAATAGACGCGGCGCACCGGGAAGAAGCCGCCGCCCTGCACGGGCACCACCACCATGGGCGGGGCGGGAATGACGAGTTCAGCCACGCTTGAACTCCTCGGCATAGGGCTTGATCAAGTCGAGATCGATCCGGCCCAGCCGGTCCTGCGCCGTGAAGGACTGATGCCAATAGGGATAGAGCAGCGGCGGGCGGCTGACCGCGTCGAGCCGCGCCCTTTCGCTATTGCTCAGCGAGAGATGCAAGGCCGCGATATTGTCGGCGAACTGCGCCTCATTGCGCCCGCCAATGATCACCGAGGTGACGCCCGGCCGCTCCAGCAGCCAGCTGAGGGCCACCTGCGCACCCGACACGCCCCGCTCCTCGGCAATGGCGACGATGACGTCGATCGTGTCGTAAAGCTTGTTCCAGTCATGGACGGGCGGTTCGCGTACGCCGCCCACATGGCGCCCGGTTTCCGGCTCGCTGTCGCGCCGATACTTGCCCGACAGCAGCCCCCCGGCCAGCGGCGACCAGACGAGGATGCCCAGCCCCTGGTCCTGCGAAATCGGCACCAGCTCATATTCGGCGTCGCGGCAATGCAGCGAATAGTGGATCTGCTGGGAAACGAAGCGCTGGCCCTGGCGTTTGTCGGCAGCCATCAGTGCCTTCATGATGTGCCAGCCCGAATAGTTCGAGCAGCCGATATAGCGGACCTTGCCGCTGCGCACGAGCGTATCGAGCGCTTCCATCGTTTCCTCGATGGGCGTCATCCCGTCCCATTCATGCACCTGGTAAAGATCGATCACATCGGTCCTGAGCCGGCGGAGGCTGGCCTCGGCCTGGGCGATGATGTGGTGGCGGGAAAGGCCGGCTTCATTGGGCCCCTCGCCCATCTTGAAGCGCACTTTCGTGGCGATGAGCGCCTTTTGCCGCCGCCCGTTCTCGGCCAGCACCTGCCCCAGGATTTCCTCGGAAATCCCGGCATTGTAGACATTGGCCGTATCATAGAGGTTGATCCCGGCGTCGAGGCACAGGTCCACCTGCCGTGCCGCGGCATGCAGGTCCGTATGCCCGACCTTCTGGCTGCCACCGAAGGTCATGGTGCCCATGGTCAGCACCGAGACTTTCAGCCCCGAACGCCCCAGATAGCGATACTCCATGGATTCCTCCTTTGTTCCGGCATGAACAGGACTAAAGGGGGTGGTGGTTGGGGTCAATGGCACGCGCGAATCAAAGCTCGCAGAATCGCCCGACTTGCGCCAATGTCCGCCATTGAATGGGAGGAAATTGATGCGCTTCAAGGTTTTACTGGTTCTGTTGTCCATCCTTGCGACACCGGCAGCCGCGCAGGACGGCGCCGCGCGCTACGCTGGCGACTGGCAGGTGACAAGCGGCGATGGCGGCACCGGAATGTGCCGGGTCAATCTTGCCACCAGCAGCGGCACATTCGGCCTCTGGGCCACCAGCCTCGGATGCCTTGGCCCCATGGCCATGGTCAATGGCTGGCGCACCGAGGGCGGCAATGTCCACCTCCTCGGCTATGACGGCAATCCGGTGGCGACCTTCTCGCCCAACGGCTCGGTGCTCGACGGCCGCTTTGCCGATGGAGCACCGGCGGCGCTGAGGCCGCTGAGCGGCCAGAACGTGGCGTCGAACATGCCCGCGCCGGCGCAGAATTGCATCCGCCATCCCGCCAGCGGCTATTGTGCCGACGCGGCGGACATCAATATCCCCACGGCCTTCCCCCTCTGGGTGCGCGGCCTGCATCCACTGACCATCCGGGCCCAGCCGACCATGGCCAGCGACAAGCTGGGCGAAACCACGGCCGGCCA
>CBFGPB010000294.1:0-3459 GCA_965650545.1 uncultured Devosia sp.
GCTGCTGGGCCTGCTTGCGCACGTCTTCGTCATAGAGCGCGGCGCCATCGGCGGCCGAGCGGATGCCCGAGCCGACTTCGACCGTGATCTGTTCGAGTGCCGGACCCTTGATGGGGGAGAGGAATTCGAGCGCCGGGCCGTTCTGCCCGCCTTCGGCGAAGTAGGGCAGGAGATCGGATACGGCCGGCGGCACGTCCTCGGGCAGGCTGCAGCCATTGATGAGGTAGGGCCCCGTTGCACCACCGGCGCGGGTCTGGGCGTCACAGCCCGCGACGCTGGCAACGAACGCCACGAACTTCTTGGCCGCATCGAGGTTGGATGTGGTCTGCGGAATATAGATGCCGCCCGGCATCCAGACGGTGAGACCGTTGAGCGCGGCATCGTCGCCGGGCTGGGCGAAGAAGCCGACATCCTCGACGTTGTCGGGGAAACCCTCGGTCATCGCACCGGTGGCGAAGGTGAGCATCGGATAGTGCGCGCCCTCG
Organism: uncultured Devosia sp.; assembly: GCA_965650545.1. Lineage (GTDB taxonomy): Bacteria > Pseudomonadota > Alphaproteobacteria > Rhizobiales > Devosiaceae > Devosia. The sequence continues at coordinate 486 of CBFGPB010000294.1, forward strand.
CCGGTGGCGATCATGCGCACGCCATCCTCGTAAGTGGCTGCGCCGAAGTCCTCGTTCATGTAGCCGCCTTCATAGACGGCCTGCAGCTTTTCAAAGCCGCGCAGGGCCGCCGGGTCGGTGGCGAACTTGGCTTCGCCCGCCGTATAGCGGCTGGCAAAGCTCGGGTCCTTGGCCGAGACATTGTAGAAGTCGGCCAGCACGAAGAGCTGGCTGGTCCAGGTGGCGCCATAGGTCTGGATCACGGCGACCTTGCCGGCAGCCTTGATGGCCTCGTTATTGGCCATGAACTCATCCCAGGTGGTCGGAACGGAAAGGCCAAGCTCTTCATAGATGGGCTTGTTGTAGAATATGCCGCCGCCCATGGCCGCGCCGAAGGGCGCGCCGCGAACGGTGCCATCGGGCGCCGTCACCACCTGCTTGAAGCTGTTCTGGACATCGGCCTGCCAGGGCTCATTGGTCAGGTCGACCAGGAACTGGGCCGGGTTGATGGCCTGGAATAGAGAGCCGGAATTGTAGAGGAAGACGTCGGCCATGGTCTGCGTGGCCAGGCGCGTCTTGATGATATTGTCGCCCTCACCGCCGCCGGGGCGGGTCTCGATCTCGACATTGATGTCGGGATTGGCCGCTTCGAAGTCCGCCACCACGGCTTCCGCGCTGGCGACGGTATTGGGCGCATTGTCGATCAGGAATGTCAGCGTGGTCTGTTGCGCGAAGGCAGTGCCCGACAGGGCGGTCAGGGTCAGCAGGCCGGCGCTCAGCGCGGCCAGGGCTGTCCTGCGGTTGGTCTTGGTCATGGTCTTTCCTCCCAATGGGCCTGCACCATGCAGGCCCGGTTGTGCACGACACCCTCTCCCCTAGGGCGTGCGGGCATTGATGCTCGGGCCGCGCGCGAAGGTGCGGGCGGGCGCCGAATAGGTGAATGTCAGGATGTGCTCGCCCGGCGCGATGCCATCCACGGTGCCCGAAACCGGCTTTCCGTCGAGTTCGGCATTGCGGTAGTCGGGTTTGAGAACCAGGCGCCCCTTGCCGGAGGCCGGAACAGTGAAGCTGTAGCGCACGGCCTCGCCTTCGATCGTCCACGCGGCCTCGATGCGGCCTCGTGGACTATCGTGATGCGCCTTGACCGGCGACAGGTCGGGCACGATGACCGGCTCGAAGATCACCGTGGCAAAGCCCGGATCATTGGCGTCCGGGCGGAAGCCGGCGACACCCTCGAGCAGCCACTGGCACACCGCGCCATAGGCATAGTGATTGTAGGAATTCATCTGCGGATTGTAGATCGAGCCATCGGGCTGGATCGCATCCCAGCGCTCCCAGATGGTGGTGGCGCCCATCTTGACCTGGTAGAGCCAGCCGGGAACCTCTTCCTGCAGGAACACCTCGGCGGCAAGGCCCGCCTCGCCGATCTTGACGAGGGCAGGGAGCAGGGCCGGGGTGCCGATGAAGCCGGTGCCGATGCGCCCGTCGGTGCGCCGGATGGCGTTCTTGAAATAGCCCTTGGCCGCCTCCCGCTTGTCTTCCGGAATGAGGTCATGGAGGAAAGCCAGGGCATAGGATGTCTGGTCGTCATAGGCGAGGCGCCCGGACGGGGTGATGAACTCATGCCCGAAGGCGGTTTTTACCTGCGCGGCCATGTCGGCAAGCCGTCTCGCAGTTCCGTCTTCGCCCACGATGCGGGCAATCTCGGCCACCTGGTTGGACGCGATGTAGAGATAGAGCGTTGCCGCGGCGTCATCGCCGATGGTGGGCAGCGGCTTGGCGCTGGGACCACCGGGCTGCAGCCAGTCGCCGAAGGAGAAGCCACGGGCGCCCCAGGCGCGAGGCGGCTTGACGATGGGCCCGTCGCTGATCGACCAGACGAAGTCGACCCACTTGACCATTGCTGGCAGAACTTCCTTCAAGATGGCCGTGTCGCCATAGTGCAGATACATCTGCCAGGGGACCATCCAGATAGCGTCACCCCAGCCGGTCGAACCGTAAAAGCCCGGATAGTCCTTGGGGTTGAGGCGCGTCGGATCGGGGCAGACATGGGGCACCGCCCCGTCTTCGCGCTGATCGACCACAAGATCGCGCACCCACTTGCGGAAAAAGCTCTGCGCATCGGCGAGGTAGCAGGCCGTGCCGGCAAAGACCTGCGCATCGCCGGTCCAGCCCAGGCGCTCGTCACGCTGCGGGCAATCGGTCGGCACTTCGATGAAGTTGGCGCGCTGGCTCCAGAGCGTATTGAGGAACAGCCGGTCCACCAGCGGATTGGCCGAGGTGAAGCTCGCCTTGACCTCGGTCACCGAGGAAATCGGCACCGACACGATGTCGATGACCCTCGCCTTCCCCTCGATGGTCACGCGGACATAGCGGTAGCCCTGGAAGGTGAAGTAGGGCCGGTAGTGTTCTGTGCCCTGGCCGGAGAGAATGTATTCAATCCGCGCCGCCGCGGTCCGGTAATTGCCGTTGTAGAACTGGCCGTCCTGGTCGAGCACTTCGCCATGTTCGACAATGATGCGCGCACCGGCCTCACCTTCGACAGTCAGGGCGACATTGCCGCCGGCATTCTGGCCGAAATCATAGACCGTCCGGCCTTCGGCATCGGTCCAGGACTTCTGGACGGAGAGCGGTTCGAGTTCGCGCGGCGGGGTGGTTTCGTGCGGCACCAACACATTGGTGTCGAAGGGCAGCACTTCGGTGCCGGCGCTGACGACCGGAGAAATGCGCGCGTCAAAGACTTCGCCGAAATAGATGCCGGACTTGCGCACCGGCAGCTCGCCGCTTTCCCAGCTCGCATCGGTGACCAGCAGGGTCGTGTCGCTGCCAGGGGCAACATGCAATTCGGCAATGGCGGCAATCTTGTCGCCCCAGGCGTTAAAGATCGGGGCTTCCCCCCACATCATCTGCGAGCGCAGCCAGCCATCGGCCAGCCAGATTTCGATGCGGTTCTCGCCGGCGCGAAGCAGGTGGCCTACGGCATAGCTCTGGTAGC
>CBFGPB010000295.1:0-3457 GCA_965650545.1 uncultured Devosia sp.
AACCTTAGTCGTTGAGTATCGCAACCGCGCGGCACCATCCGGCGGAGGCGCGGGCGACCTTGACGGGGAAGCAGGCGACGGTGAATCCGGTCGGGGGAAGGCTTTCGAGATTGGTGAGCTTCTCAATGTGGCAGTAGCCGATCTCGGCTCCGGCCTTGTGACCCTCCCAGAACAGGTGCGGGTTGCCGGTATCCCGGATGCGCTGCAGGGTTGATCCGAAGGGCGCGTCCCAGGACCAGCCGTCCGTGCCCGCGATGCGCACGCCGCGCCTGGTGAGAAAGAGGGTCGCCTCCCTGCCGATGCCGCAACCGCGCGACACATAGTCGGGTTGCCCATAGGCCGCGCCAGCAGCGGTGTTGATCAATACGATGTCGAGCGGCTGCAACTGATGGCCGATGCGGGAGAGTTCTACTTCGACTTCGGCGGCGGTCACCACATGGCCATCCGGCAGATGCCGGAAGTCGAGCTTGACCCCGGGCCGGAAGCACCAGTCCAGCGGTACTTCATCGATGGTGATGGCGCGTTGGCCGCCATCCATGGTGGGGTGGTAGTGCCAGGGCGCATCGAGATGCGTGCCGTTATGCGTGGTGATCCGGCATCTCTCGCTAGCCCATCCCGCGCCATCGGGCAGGTCCTGGGGCTGGATCCCGGTCATGCGTTCGACTTCGGCGGCGCCTTCGGCATGGGCCATGTAGTCGATCTCGGGGCGCAGGCCCGGAGGATCGGAGGCGACGCCGGCTTCGAGGGGGACGGAAAGATCGATGATGGTTTGCATGTCCGGCCTCACATGGTTGTCGGGAGCCACAGCACCAGCACCGGGAACAGCACCAGCAGGGCCAGCCGCAGGAAATCGGCCAGGACAAAGGGCAACACGCCGCGGAAGACGGTCATCAGCGACACATCGGGCTGCAGGGACCGGATGACGAAGAGGTTCATTCCGAAGGGCGGGGTGATCATGCCGGTTTCGACGACGACGAGCATGATGACGCCCCACCAGACCAGGTCGTAGCCCATGCCGAGGATAAGCGGGGTGACCAGCGGCACCGTGATGATCATCACGGCGAAGCTGTCCATGACCGAGCCCAAGAGGAGGTAGACCACCAGCAACAAGGCGATGATTGCCAGAGGCGCCAGGTCCAGTCCGCCCACGAAGGCGATCAGCGTGTCCGGCAACTGGCTGACCCCGATGAAGAAGGAGAAGGTCAGCGCGCCGAAGATCAGCATGTAGATCATGGCGGTGATGGCGGTGGTTTCACCCATCACCGACAGGATCTCGCGGCGATTGAGCTTGCCGCGCCAGAGCGCCATGAGGAAGGCGCCGATCGCTCCGACGGCCGCGGATTCGGTGGCGGTGAAAATGCCGGCATAGAGGCCGCCAACGACGGCGCCGAACAGGACGGTCACCGGTCCGGCCTTGGCCAAAGCGGCCCGGCGCTCGCCGGGGACGCGCGGCTGCGGTGTCGGCGCGGCATCGGGCTTCAGGCGCACGACCAGAGCAATGGTGACGAGGTAGAGCAGGACCGCGATCAGCCCGGGGACGACAGCGGCGACAAAGAGCTGTCCGATCGATGCCTCGGTCAGGAGGGCGAAGAGCACGATGGGCGCCGAAGGCGGAATCAGCGCGCCGAGCGTACCGCCGGCCGCCACCGTGCCAGCGGACAGGGCGCTGGAATAGCCGGCGGCCCGCATCTGGGGCAGCGAGATGCGGCCGAATGTTGCCACTGTTGCCAGGGACGAGCCGGTGACGGCCCCGAAGCCGGCGCAGCCGCCCACCGTTGCCAAGGCGAGGCCGCCGCGCAGATTGCCCAGCGCCGCCCGTGCGAGGCGATAGACATCGTCGGAAAGCCCGGCGACCATGGCGAACGAGCCCATCAGCAGGAAGAGTGGCAGAGCTGCGATCTGTGGATTGGTGAGGAAGCCGACGGTTTCCGAAGAGAGGACGCTGAGGGCCGGCTTCCAGCCCAGGAACAGGGCCGTTCCTGCAAGACCCATCAGGCCCATCACGGCGGAGACCGGCACCAGCAGCAGAAGCAGCAGCCACAGCAGGATCATGCCGAAGCCAACCGACAGGGAGGGTGAGGCAGTGACAACGTCGGAAAGCTGGTCGAAGTTGGCGAAGCCAGTTCCCACCAATCCGGCGATGGTCATAGAGGCCAAGGCAAGGAGGCCCCAGACGATCGGATGCGTCCGGCCCGGCTCGTTGTCCATCGGCTGTACGGCCCGATGCAGATCGAGGGCGGCGAGGATCGCCTGCACGACGGCGGTGGCCCACATAAGCGCGGCAATTGCCAACAGGAAGGGTCCGACAGGCCAGCCCAGGATGGGCGTGGTGCGGCCCTCGGTGAACAGGCGCATGGCATGTCCCTGCACCTCGCGCGCCAGCACCAGGATGAAGAGCAGCAGCAGGATCGATCCAGCCGCATCGAGCCAGCGCCGCAGGCGCGGCCCGATGAACACGCCGATCAGGTCGATCCGCAGGTGCACGCTCTGGGCGGTCGCGGCCGGCAGGGTCGCTGCGACGGCCACGGAGAAGAGCATGGCCACGACTTCATTCATGGCAACAATGCCGCCGAGTCCGGCCCAGCGCAGCAGCACGGCGACCACGGTCACTCCGGCAACCACGAGCATGCCGATGACACCGGCAAAGGCCACGGGCTGGGTAAACCTGCGCAGCACGGCTTCGACCCGGTAGCGCGGGGTCGGGGAGACGTCTGCGCGACTGTCAACGGATGAGGCTTCCATAGTCGACTCCTCGGCCGCCGCGCTGGTGGCGCGGAGCACGGACCTGGGATTGGATGCGGGGCCAGCAGCGCTCGCCCCGCAATGTCGAGATGTCAGTTGCGGGCCTCGGCCAGCAGGGCCGAATAGCGATCCAGAATGGCGCCGCCACCCTCGGTGCGCGCCAGCCAGTCGGCGACGACGGGCTCCAGACGCGCGATCCACTGGGCGGCCTGATCGGTGTCGGGGGTCACCACTTCATGGCCGCCCTTGGCCACCAGGCCACCGCGAATGCCGGCCTCCTGCTGGTCGAAGAACTGCCCCAAAAGGCGAGTCTGTTCTTCACCCGAGTGACGCATGATGATCTCGCGGGCTTCCTCGGAGAGACCTTCCCAGACGCCACGGTTGATAAAGACCATGCCCACCGCCGTGCCCACCGGGGCCTCGATGTGATAGCTGGTGATCTCTTCCATGCGGAAGGGCGGAAAGGCCGACCATGGCACCAGCCGACCATCGGCAGTGCCGCGCTGGATGGCTTCATAGGCATCGGCAGGGTTGATGGATTGCGGCACGCCGCCCAGCGCCTGCACGACGCCCGAATTGGTCTGGGAGCCCGCAATGACCCGCGCGCCGCCCAGGTCGTCCAGCGATGCCAAGGGCTTGCTCAGGTGGATGCCCGACTGTGGGAAGGCGGTGAGAAACAGCGGCACGATATCGTGGTATTCTGCGTCGAGATGAC
>CBFGPB010000296.1:0-3427 GCA_965650545.1 uncultured Devosia sp.
CCGATGACGCCCAGCACTTCGCCTGCGCCGACCTGGAAACTCACCTCGCGGACCGCGGCGAGGAGACCGTGCCCGGCCACGAGATTGTCGACAGACAGCATGGTCATTCCACGCCTCCTCCGAGATAGGCCCGCCGCACTTCGGCATCGGCCATGACCGCCTCGGGTTGCCCCTCGGCAATGATCTCGCCCGCACTCATGCAGACGAGGCGGTCGATGACCTTGAGAAGCGCGTGCAGGATGTGCTCGATCCAGACGACGGTGAGGCCATCGGCCTTGAGCTGGCCGATCAGGGCGATCAGCAATTGCAGTTCGGCCTCGGTCAGCCCGCCGCCGATCTCGTCAAGCAAGAGGACGCGGGGGCGCGTTGCCAGCGCCCGGGCCAGTTCGAGCCGCTTGCGATCGAGGAGGCCCAGCGCCGCTGCAGGCCTGTTGGCATGCTGCAGCAGGGCCGAGCGCTCCAGCGCCTCGGCCGCGCAGTCCTCTGCGGCACTGCCGGACAGCCCGGAGCCAAACTGGGCGGCCACCAGCGCGTTCTGGAAGACCGAAAGACCGAGAAATGGCCTCGGCACCTGATGGGTGCGGGCTATGCCCGACCGGCACCGCGCCGCAGCGCTGGTGCCGGTCAGGTCGGCGCCGGCAAACCACACGGTTCCGGCAGAGGGAGGATGAGCTCCCGCCAGGACACCGAATAAGGTGGTCTTGCCGGCGCCATTCGGACCGACAATGCCGACGGCCTCGCCCGGTGACACGGTGAAATCGACCGACTTCAGCACCCGAAAGGCGCCAAAGCTCTTGTCGATGCCGGAACACGCCAGCATGGGTCGTTCGATTGCCGGATCGGTTTGCATGGCTCAGCCCTGGACCGTATAGGCGGTCATGTCGGCGGTGGTCGGTACGAAGGGATGGTCGGCATTGGAGACGATGGGCAGGTCGAACTCCCACGGCCCTTCACTGGCCTTGACCCACTGGACGCCGACGACGCCGGTCGTGGCGCAATTGGGAACCGGCCCGGCGGTGAAGTCGATCGGCCCCACCGCCGTTTCCGCCTTGAGCACGGAGAGTGCCTGGGCCAAGGCCGCCTTGTCCTTGGGATTGCCCGAGCTGGCCAGCGCCGCCACGGCGGCATCGAGCAGCGAGGCATTGGCGCCCACCTGCTGGTTCCACTGCTTGCCGACGCTGACTTCGTAGCCTTCCGCGATGACGCGGCTGCTCATGCCGGTCGAGGGCGAGCTAAAGGGGAAGAGCTTGTGCCAATAGGCCCCGGCATGCAGGCCATAGCCGAGCGACCCCATGGCCTCGAGTTCGGCCGGGAACAGGCCGGCCTTGGCGAGCTGGCAGATCTTGATCTGCTGGGCCAGGCCCTTCTGCGCCGCCTGCCGCCAGAAGACCGGGAAGTCCGGCGGGAAAGGGAAGGTGTTGAAGATTTCGCAGCCTTCGTCCCGGAAGGTGTTGATCTGGGTCGAGAAGTCGGCGGTGCCGTTTTCATACGGACCCGGATCGACAATGGTGAAGCCGGCCTTTTCCAGCTCCGGCAACAGCAGGCCGCGAATGGCATTGCCGTCGGCATCGTTGGGCAGCAGCACGCCGACCTTTTTGTTAGTCTCGACCTTGGTCCACTGGTCGGCATAGAGCTTTGCGAAATTCCCCACGCCAAAGCAGAAGTGATAGGTCCACTTGAAGGGGGAGGGTTCGCCGGGCTTGGCGCCGCGCCCGAAATAGAAGGCTTCCCAAGGCGCTGTCGTGCTGAGGCAGGGCACACCCGCTGCCTCGCAGGCGTCGGCGACAGGATTGACGGTCTCCGGCGTCGAGGAGGCGAGCATCAGGTCAATGGCTTCGCCATTGATCAGGTCCTTGGCGACCTGGCTGGCACGAACGGGATCGGACTGGGTATCGGCCAGCACGAGCTGGATTCCATAGCGCTTGTCGCCGACCTGGACGCCATCGGCCATGTGGCTGTTGAACTGCTCGACGAGGAAAGCATCGCCCTCACCGAACACGCCGAGCGGGCCCGAACGCGGGCCGATGAAGCCCACCCGGATGACATCGTCACCCTGTGCGAAAGCGGAGCGGACGCTGGCGGGCACGGTGAGCGCCGCTGCGGCACCGCCGGCAATGGCCCCTGCCCCCTTGATGAAGCCGCGCCGGGTCACACCCTTGCTGCTAAGGGTCTTGTAGATGCTCATATTTTCCTCCCTGGATTTGAGCGTCTGGCGGACCGGCCTCCCAACCGGTCCGTGTCAGTCACGTATGGTCAGGCGGCGTGGCGCCGCACGAAGGCGCCGGCCTCCTCGATGGAGGCCATGCCTTCCTCCAGCATGGGCGCGAAGAGCTGCCAGGAATGGCACATGCCCTCCCAGACCTTGAGTTCGGCGCTGCCGCCCGTGGCGGTGATGCGGTCGGCCAGGGTGATGCTGTCGTCCCGCAGCAGCTCCCAGGAGCCGACATGGACCAGCACCGGCGGCAGACCTGACAGGTCGCCGTAGAAGGGCGTCACCTTGGGCGAACGCAGGTCGCCAGCGCCGATATAAACCGCGTTGAAGAGACCCATCAGCTCGCGGTTGACCAGTGGTGCATCGGCCATGGTCCGATGCGACTCGCCCTCGCTGGCGAGATCCAGCGCCGGTGACATCAGGACCAGACAGGACGGTAGCGGCATGTCACTGTCGCGAGCCCGCACGGCGGCGGCCAGCGCCAGGTTGCCGCCCGCGGAATCGCCGCTGAGCACGATCGAGCCGGGTTGGTAGCCCTGCGAGAGCGCCCAGAGATAGGCGGCATAGGCGTCATCATGGGCGGTCGGTGCGGGATGCTCAGGCGCCAGGCGATAGTCGACGCTGAGCACGGCGGCGCCGCTGGCCTTGGCCAGGTGCGTAGCAATGGTCCGGTGAGACCGCGGCGACCCGAACAGGAACCCGCCGCCGTGGTAGTAGATCACGAGCTTGCTTTCGTCGCTGCCGGGCAGGCGGATGAGTTCGGCGGGACAGGGGCCCACCGAGATCGTCTCGATCATGGCCCCATCGGCGATGGGCGTCTGGGCGTTTATGGCCTCGAACCATTCCCGCATTTGCGGCGGGGCGGCATTGGCAGGCGGCGGATTTTCCGCGCTGAGCTTGAGGATGAAGTCGAGCTGTTGCTTGGACATGTCCTGGCCCTCAAACGTAGGTGGATGCCAGCCCGCCATCGATGGGCAGGTTGATGCCGTTGATCCAGCGGGCAGCGTCGGACAGCAGGAAGGTGACCGGCGGCGCGATCTCGTCACCGAAGCCGGGGCGCTTCATGCGGGGGGCGTCATTGGCGACCCGCTCCTCGCCCAGCATGGTGACGAAGTCGCCAAGGATCGGCGTAAAGACCGGGCCCGGCGCCACGCAGTTCATCCGGATGTCGGACTTGAGGAAGAGCTCCTGCGCCCTTGCATAGGTCCAGACGAT
>CBFGPB010000297.1:0-3420 GCA_965650545.1 uncultured Devosia sp.
GTCGATCAGGCCCTCATCCATGTTGATGTCGATGACCTGGGCGCCATTGGCCACCTGGTCGCGCGCGACATCGAGCGCCGCGGTATAGTCGCCAGCCGTGATGAGCTTGCGGAACCGCGCCGAACCCGTGACATTGGTGCGCTCGCCCACATTGACGAAGGGAATGTCCTTGGTCAGCGTGAAGGCTTCGAGGCCGGCGAGCCGCAGCAGCCGGTCCGCCTGCGGCACCTTTCGCGGGGCAAAGCGCGCCGCCGTCTCCGCGATGGCGCGGATATGGTCCGGCGTCGAACCGCAGCATCCGCCCACGATATTGAGCAGCCCGTCGCTGGCAAAGGCTTCCAGCTGCTTGGCCATCTGCTCGGGCGTCTCGTCATAGGCGCCCATTTCATTCGGTAGGCCGGCATTGGGATAGGCGCAGATGAAGGTGTCGGCCACGCCCGACAGCTCGGCAATGTGGTCGCGCATCAGGTCGGCGCCGAGCGCGCAGTTGAGGCCGATGGTCAGCGGCTTGGCGTGGCGCACCGAATACCAGAAAGCCGTCGGCGTCTGGCCGGAAAGCGTGCGGCCCGAAAGGTCGGTGATCGTGCCCGAAATCATGATCGGCACGTCGATGCCGCGTTCTTCGAACAGGCGCTGCGCCGCGAAGATACCAGCCTTGGTGTTGAGCGTGTCGGTGATGGTCTCGAACAGCAGCAGGTCAGCGCCGGCGTCGACCAGCCCGCGAATGGCCTCGCCATAGGCCACCACCAGCTCGTCGAAAGTGATGGCGCGATGGCCGGGGCTGTTGACGTCCGTCGACATGGACGAGGTCTTGTTGGTCGGCCCCAGCGCGCCCGCCACGAAGCGCCGGCGGCCATCCTCGGCCTCGGCCCTCAGGGCCGCCCGCCGGGCCACAACAACACCCTGATAGTTGATGTCGTAAACCGCACTTTCGCAGGCATAGTCGGCCTGCGCCACCGAGGTCGCCGAGAAGGTGTTGGTCTCGACGATGTCGGCACCCGCCATGAAATAGGCGTAGTGGATATCCTCGATCTTCTGCGGCTCGGTGATGACCAGGAGGTCATTGTTGCCCTTGAGCGGATGGCTCCAGTCCTTGAAGCGGGTGCCGCGGAAGTTCTCCTCGGTCAGCCCCAGCCGCTGGATCATCGTGCCCATGGCCCCGTCGAGGACGAGGATACGCTCGGCCATCGCTTTGGTCAGCGCGGCGCGCACCTCGTTCCAGTCGGGCAGGGCGGGGCGATCGGTGATCGGGGAGGGGCTCATCGCCGTCCTCACTTTCTTCTCAGGGCATGCACGAGGTGACTGCGCACGCATCACATAAAGATATCTTTATATCAGTCAAGCGGCAACCGTCTTGGCTTGCAGCCGTGAGACCCGGCGTCAGGTCGTCAGCGCGCTTAACTTCCTCTAAACCGTAAAATTGTTCCTTAATTTGAAGGGGCGGGACGCCGCGCTATCCTTTCGCGCGAAGAGCTTTGAATCCACAAGAGTATTGCGTAGTGATGACCCCGTGGCGTAGCGCCGTCCGAGCCTTGTCCCTGGCCGCCCTGGTTGCCCCCATGCTGGCCGCCTGCGCCACGGGCGGTTTCGGCCCCACCGTCAAGCGCGCCGCCTTCACTTCCAGCGAATATGGCGTAGCCGTGTCGCCCCGCGTTTCCAACGACCCGAACCCGCCGCGCGGCGGTGGCCGCTACCAGGTCGGCAATCCCTATACGGTACGCGGCAAGACATACGTGCCCCAGCACGACCCGAACTACGCCGCCTCCGGCTCGGCCTCCTGGTATGGCGCCGACTTCCACGGCCGCCGCACGGCAAACGGCGAAATCTTTTCGGCCAACGCCATCACGGCGGCCCATCCGACCCTGCCTTTGCCGTCCTATGTGCGCGTCACCAATGCCGACAATGGCCGCTCGCTGATCGTCCGCGTCAACGACCGGGGTCCCTACGTGGCTGGCCGCATCATTGATTTGAGCTATCGGGCTGCGTCCATGCTGGGCTACGTCAACAAGGGCTCGGCCAATGTCCATGTCGAATATGTTGGGCAGGCGCCGCTTGAAGGCGATGACACCCATATGCTGGTCGCCAGCTACAGCGGCCCGGCGGACTATGACAGCGGCCCGATCCGAGTGGCCAGTTCCGGCGGGCAGAGCAGCCGGAGCCTGGTGGGCATGACCACGAACTTCATCACCGGCCTCTTCTCCTACGCCGACTCCACACCCCAGGAGGCCGAGGCCGCCATCGGCTCAGCCCATGCCGCCGTCAATGCCATGGCCACAGGCAATGCCGAACTCGCCGCTTGGGCGGCGTCGGTCGATGCCGATAGCCGCTCTGTCAATTTCGGACTGGGTGTTTATGCCGATCCAGACAATGTGGCGGCCCTGGCAGAGCGCTTCGCCCTTCTCGGCGCGGTCACCGAAGAAGCGGTCACCGCCAATGGGCGCCCGGCGACCAGGTTGACACTGACCCATCTCAAGCCCGGCGCCACCCTCGAAGACGCGCAGAATCTGGCGCGGGAGCTTGGCCTGACGGATACAATTCTCTATTAATTGTGTGGAGATGGAGCCGGGAGGAGTTCGGCACCAGACCTCGCAGCCGCAAGGGAATGCAAGTGAGAGTTCTGTTCGCCCTCGTGGGTCTTCTGATGCTGGCCGGACAGGCCTTCGCGCAGGCCGAATTCGATACGCAGGCCCGCTTCGCGGTTCTGATGGACTACGAGTCCGGCACCGTCATCTTCCAGAAGGAAGCGGATGCCGCGCTCGAGCCGGCCTCCATGGCCAAGCTGATGACTTTGGCCGTGGTCTTCAACGAGATCAGGGCAGGGCGGGTCAGCCTCGACGACGAATTCTTCGTGTCGGAACACGCCTGGCGCACGGGCGGCGCCTCCTCGGGCGGCTCGACCATGTTTGCCGACCTCAATTCGAAGATTCGCGTCGAGGACCTGGTCCGCTCCGTCATCATCCAGTCAGGCAATGACGCCGCCATAGTCCTGGCCGAGGGCATTGCCGGCTCGGAAAGCACTTTCGCGCTGATGATGAACGAGCTGGCCAAGGAGATTGGCCTCGATGGCTCGAACTTCACCAATCCCACCGGCCTGCCGGACCCGGACATGTATTCGAGTGCCCGGGATCTCGCCGAACTCGGCCGTTACCTGATCCGCGAATTTCCGGAATACTACCACTACTTCTCCGAGCCGGAGATGGAGTGGAACGGCATCAACCAGGCCAACCGCAATTCACTCGTCGAAATGGGCATCGGGGTCGATGGCCTCAAGACCGGGCATACGGAAGCAGCCGGTTACGGGTCGGTCACCTCCACCGATCAGGGTGACCGTCGCCTCATCGCCGTCGTCCATGGCCTCACATCCATGCGCGAACGCACCGAGGAAGCGCGCAAGCTCCTCACGTGGGGCGCCAGGGCCTT
>CBFGPB010000298.1:0-3411 GCA_965650545.1 uncultured Devosia sp.
AATCGCGCATGCGCATCTGCGACGCCGCCAAGGCCGCCGCCCATGCCAAGATGCGTGGCCTTGCAAAGGCTTCCCCGGCCCTTCGTGCGCCCAGTCCCGACGTCAAGGTCGAGGCCAAGCTGACCGCAGACGCCATCCTGCCGCCCCTGTCCGATGCGCGGCGCGAAAACCTGATCGCCCGCATGCCGCCGACCGAGCCCATCGTTGCCATCGGCGCCTCGACCGGGGGCACCGAAGCCCTTCGCGAAGTGCTCGAGGCCCTGCCCGCCAACAGTCCACCCATCCTCATCGTCCAGCACATGCCGGAAAAGTTCACCACGGCCTTCGCCCGCCGGCTCGACAGCACCTGCGCGGTGCGCGTCAAGGAAGCCGAAGATGGCGACCTGGTCCAGTCCGGGCATGTGCTGCTGGCCCCGGGGAACCTCCACATGCTGCTGGTGCGCAATGGCTCCCGCTATACTGTCAAGATCCAGGAAGGGCCGCACGTCTCGCGTCATCGACCCTCGGTCGACGTGCTGTTCCGCTCCACCGCCCAATCGGCAGGAAAGAACGCCATGGGTATGATCCTGACAGGAATGGGCGATGACGGCGCGCGGGGCCTCGTTGAAATGCGCCAGATGGGCAGCCTGACCCTCGCCCAGGACGAGGCCAGTTGCGTGGTCTTCGGCATGCCCAAGGAAGCCATCCAGCGCGGTGGCGCAGTTCGCACCCTGCCGCTGAGCAAAATGGCCGGAGAAATTGTCGCCTTCGGCCGCAAGACCGTCCTATCCAGCCAGGGAACTGCCTCATGAGCCCCCTCGCCACGCCCCTGTCAATTCGCCGCCTGGCCCAGGACCTGGCCCGCCCGCGCCAGGATATCGAAGCCGCCTTTGTCGCGGTCGGCGCGAGCCTTACCGAAGGCGCGGCCTTACTCAACACCCTAAGCAAGCTCTTCGAGGCCCTGCCCGAGGCCCTCGGCGGCACCGAGGTGGAAGATGCCGGCACCCGCCTCGGCGCGGTGGCCGCCCGTGCCGAACAGCTGGCCGCCACTTTCAGCCAGGAAAAGGCCGACCTGGCCAGGCTGGTCGAGGTCGTCGCGGCTGCCACTTCGCCCATGTCCGACCTCAAGCGGGCGGTCAAGATGATGGGCATCGTCTCGGTTAACGCCCGGGTCACCGCCGCCGGCATTGTCGGGGACAGTGACGACTTCGACGTCTTTACCACCGACATTGCCACCCTGTCGGACTCGGCAAATCGCACCATCCAGGATTTCGCCCAAGTCTATCGGCAACTGACCGCCGAGGTCGATCGCGCGGCGAGCCAGCGCGCCCGCTTCGAGGCTGCCCATGCCGACACCCTCTCCCATCTGGGATCGAGCCTGGCCGCAACGCTGGATGCGCTTGGCCAGCAGCGCGCCACCGCGCTCGATAGCAGCGCCGAGACCGGTCGGGTCTCGCGCCAGATCGTGGGGCGGATCGGCAGCGCCGTCATGGCCCTGCAGGTTGGCGATGCCACGCGCCAGCGGATCGAGCATGTCGAGGCCGCGCTCTGCACCTTGGCCGACCTGGTCGACGGCAAGACCGCTTTCGACCAGGTCCTCGACGACGAGGATAGGCCTCGAACCGTCGCTGCCATCGCAACGCTTGAACAGACCCAGCTCGCCCTGACTGCGTCGAGTTTCACCCAGGAAGTCGAGCAGGCCGAGGCGGATCTTGCGGCCCTCGCCGCCGACGCCGGCACCATCATGGCCAGAAGCCGCGACTTTGGCGGCGACGAGCGGGGCAAGTCCTCCGCCATTGCCAGCCTCTCCGCCCAGTTACGGACCGCGGTCACCATTCTCGCCGACTTCGAGACAGAGCGCGCCAAGCTCGAAACCGTGGCCGCCGCGGTACAGACGACGGTGCGCACCCTGCTCGAACATGTCGAGGCGGTGCAGGAAATCGAGGCCAATATGCGCCTTGTAAGCCTCAACGCCGCCGTGCGCTGCGCCCAGCTTGGGCCAAGGGGTGCATCGCTGACGGTCATCGCAACCCAGTTGCGGGAACTGACCAGCGAAACCGTGGTGGCCGCCGAGGCGGTCATGGCGCGGCTCGACGAATCATCCAGGCTGGCAGGATCCTTCGGTGCAGCCTCGGGCCAGGGCGCCGGCCAGGTCAGCGAACTCGAGCAGCAGGCCAACCTTGCTCTCGATATCCTGTCACGACTGGACCAGAAAATGGCCGCAGCCCTTGCCCGCCTCAACGCGGATGGGCCCAAGGTCATCGGCCTGCTCGAACGCGCCGCCAGGGGACTTTCAGGGCAATCGGCCATGGCGGAGACGCTCGACGACGTGGCCCTCTCCGTTGCCGCGCTCTCGGCGGACCCGGTGCCCGACACCCCGTCCGCGGCCTTGGCGGCCATCCTCTCGGGGCTGCGCCGGCACTATACGATGGAGGCCGAACGCCTGGCCCACGACCGGCTTTTCCCAAGGTCCGAAACCGCGACCTCATTGCCCGGCCCCGAAGCACAGCCCGCAATGGACCTCGATGCCTTCATGCTCTGAGCGGGCCCGGGACTGGCACTGTACTGACCAAGCGGGACAACAAACCGGTGGCAGAGATCCGCTACCGTCAATCCCCCGGGGCCACAACACGGTGCTGCTCTTCAAGAAGGTTCTTGAAAGGTCGCGGCGCCAATGGAACTCAGTGCCGCCATCGCCACGGCGAGGTCCTGTGACCCCGTGCCTGAGCCGACGCCGATTCCCCCCACCAGGTGGCCGTCGACACGGATGGGCAGGCCTCCAGGCAAGGATGTCACTCCACCGCCCGTAGCTGCGGCTATGGCGCTGGCGACTCCGACTGGAATGCTGTTGGACGGGGCATTTATGGAAGCCGCAGTCTCCGCCTTGCTGAGGGCACTCCGCAGCGACAGGAACTTGGCGCCATCCATGCGAAAGTGGGCGAGCACGATGCCGCTGGCATCGACAATGGCGATGCATTGGGGCTGCTGCATGGCCGCTGCGGCATTGATGGCCGCTTGCAGCATGGTGGTGACGGCCAGGTCGGTGAGACGGGGCGCCGACCGTGAGAAGACGGCTGTCGTTTCGGTCATGGGTGCGCTCAACATGAAAAAGGGGCAGGCCAAAGCCCGCCCCAGGTGTCGCGGGAGACGCGATGAACTATTTGCCCCAGATGCGGGCATATTCGTCCCGGTAGCCATTGCCGGGATCGAACAGGTTGTTGTCGCCGCCATCGAAGGAGATATTGTCTGCGGTGACGACATGGAGCGGCGAAGTGTAGCCGGACCATTCCTCGCCCTGGATGGCGCGGTTCAGCTCGTCCACGAGCTGCCAGCCCTGCAGGTTAAGCGGCTCGGCCACGGTCACGGCCTGATACTGGCCGGTGCGGATGCGCTGATAGGCGCTTTCCGAGCCATCGCCGGCGGCCACGGCCT
>CBFGPB010000299.1:0-3372 GCA_965650545.1 uncultured Devosia sp.
GGCGTCGTCTTCACCGGTGAGGAAACGGTAGATAAGCATGCATGCCCCCAATGCGCGGACGCATCATTCGTCCAATTGATCTTCCTGCCTCTTACCGCTAATCGAAACGCATGCACAACTTTCCTCAGCACCTGCTCGACGGCCACGCCAATTTCATGTCCGGACGCTATGCCCGGGAAAAGGAACGCATCCGCGACCTGGCGGAGGCCGGCCAGACGCCGACCACGCTGATCATCGCCTGCTGCGACAGCCGCGCGGCCCCCGAAATGATCTTCGATGCCGGCCCGGGCGAACTCTTCGTGCTGCGCAACGTCGCCAACCTGGTGCCCACCTACCAGCCCGATGGCGGACAGCATGGCACGTCGGCGGCCATCGAATTCGCCATCAAGGGCCTGCACATCTCCAATATCGTGGTCATGGGCCATGGTCGCTGCGGCGGCATCAAGGCAGCGCTGGACCCCAATATGAAGCCGCTCGACGCCGGCGACTTCATCGGCAAGTGGATGAGCATGCTCGGGGAACTCCCCAGCCAGCTCGGACAGAATACGCTGATGACCGCGACCGAGCGCCAGACGGCCATGGAACGGATCTCGATCCGCAATTCCATCCGCAACCTGCGCACCTTTCCCTACGTCAAGAACCTCGAGGACGAAGGCAAGCTGGCCGTTCACGGGGCCTGGTTCGACATTTCGACCGGCGAGTTGTGGGTCATGGACGATAACGGCGATTTCGTCCGCCCCCAGCTCTAGCGGACCACATTTGAAAAAGCCCGCTTCACCCCGTCCAGGCGCCGGGGTGAATGTTTTTTGGGGCACAGAAGAACCCTCGCGGTTCATTTGCCCATCCCGCTTCCGCCGCAAACTTGTACTCGGCCTGCCGCAATCGTGATCACTAGAGCGTGAACACGTCGCCCGGAATTGCGGATCCACGACTTGCTGACCCCCGGATGGCAAGGGATTGAGGGCGCCCGAAAATCGCCCCGAGATTTGTCCAACCGCGCCCATCTGCCGGCCATTCCGAGCCACATTGGCCCTCGATTGTCTGTTGCACGGGCCGCCGGAGAGCGACCCGTCGGCAGGGACCTCATCTCTGCCGCCTCCTCCCAAAGTCAACATGGAGAAACCCCATGAAGAAGATCGTCCTGACCTCGCTGTTCGCCCTTGGTCTTTCTGGTGCCGCCATGGCCCAGGCTGCCACCGACTTCGCTTCGGTCGATACCGATGTGAACGGCGGCATTTCGCTGACCGAGGCCCAGGTGGCCTGGCCGGATCTGACCGAAGAGGCCTTCACCGCCGCCGACACCGACGGCAATGGTGAACTGTCCGCCGAGGAATACGACGCCCTTGTCGCTGCCTCCGCGGCACCGGCCGCCCAGTAAGGCGCGCCGATCTGCCCCTGATCTCTCGAGCGTTTCCAGCAGAAGTGGCAACGGTTCTGCGGTTCGGAAACGCGACAGAAACGAGCGCCCCAGCCGGTCTTCCCTAGGGACCGGCGCTCAACTCCCCCAAAGATCAGGGCGCAGTCCAGCCAGCCACCCCACTCCCCCGGGGTGGCTGCGGCTTTCTTGAAGGGGTGAAGACACCCCGCTACCGGAGACGAAACGATGAAGAAGATTGCACTGGGCCTTGCGGCCATCACCCTCATGGCCGCGCCTGCCCTGGCCCAGACCCCGCTGACCTTTGCCGATGTCGATACCGACGCCAGCGGCGAACTGAGCTTTGAAGAGCTGCAGGCCGCCTGGCCGGATCTCACCCAGGATGAATTCATGGCCGCCGATCTCGACATGAACGGCAGCCTCAGCGCCGATGAACTCGACGGGCTGCAGCCAAGCACCCTGCCCGCCCCGGGCGCTGCCCCGCTCGACGGCAGCATGAGCGCCCCCCTTGCGCCTGCCCCCGCGCCCGACGCGTCCGGCACACCCGATTCGCTGCTCGATACTGCCGATTGACAGATTGGCCGCTCCCGCCAGGGGGCGGCCCACGCATTAGTCGAGGCGAATGGGCGGTTCGCTTTTTCTCGCCTTGCGCAGCGTGACGATCAGGCCGCCGATCACCAGCAACGCCCCGAAAATTTCGATGCGGGTAACGGTTTCCCCCAGCACCAGATAGCCCGAGGCCAGCCCGGTAATCGGCACGAGCAGGGTGAACGGCGCCACCACCGAAGCCGGATGCTTACCCAGAAGCCAGCTCCAGATACCGCCGCCCAGAAGCGTTGCCGGATAGGCAAGGAAGGCGATGAGCCCCGCATCGCTCAGTGAGAACCCGGCCAGGGCCGCCGATACGGCAGGCCAGCCTTCCGTCAGCAGCGACAGCAGCAACAGCGGCAAGGGGGCGACCAGCGATCCCCAGACCGTGAACGAGATCGCGTTGACCCGCCCCGCTTTCTTGGTGATCACATTGGCGAGGCCCCAGCTTATGGCAGCCAGGATGACGAGGCCCAGCGGCAGCAGACTGGTCGCTTCCAGCCGCTCCGAGGCGATGACCGCTATCCCGCCAAAGGCAATCGCTGCGCCGATGACCTGATAGCGGCTCGGCCGCTCACCCAGGAGCAGGAAGGCCATGACCATGGTGAAGAAGGCCTGCGTCTGCAGCACCAGCGAGGAGAGGCCCGCCGGCATGCCCCAGGCGAGCCCAAGATTGAGGAAGCCATAAAGCGCCACGCCAAAGCTGAGGCCAAAGGCCACGACAATCCAGGCGGGGGTCTTGGGTGGCTTGACGAACAGAACGGCCGGAAAGGCCGCGGCGGCAAAACGCAGCGCCGCCGCCAGGATGGGCGGCAGGGCTTCGACACTCAGCTTGATGACGACGAAATTGAAGCCCCAGATGGCAACGACCAGGAGGGCAAGGAGGATATGGCGAAGGGGCATGAGTGAAGCTTTCAGGGCACCTTTGTCACAGTGACGGGTGCCTTATTCCTCTCCCCCCTCGGGGAGAGGTGGCTCGACGCAGCCGAGTCGGTGAGGGGGAACTCACCACAACGCGGGTCGTTGTGAAAGCATCCCCCTCATCCGGCGCTTCGCGCCACCTTCTCCCCGAGAGGGGAGAAGAATAGTCACGCTCAAGCCGCCAGAGCGCGGGCCTTGTAGCCCTTTTCGATCAGCGTCTCGGCGATCTGGATGGTGTTGAGGGCCGCGCCCTTGCGCAGGTTGTCCGAAACGACCCACATGGCGAGGCCATTCTCCACCGTCACGTCTTCGCGGATGCGGCTGACATAGGTGTCATATTCGCCCACGGTTTCGACCGGCGTGGCGTAGCCGCCGGCCTCGCGCTTGTCGAGAACCGAAATGCCCGGCGCTTCGCGCAGCAGATCGCGCGCCTCGTCAGCGCTGATCGGATTGGCGAATTCGAGATTGACCGCCTCGGAGTGGCCCAC
>CBFGPB010000300.1:0-3349 GCA_965650545.1 uncultured Devosia sp.
GGGCCGACACGCCGGCACACGCGGCCGAAATCTACGCGGCCTCGCTGGTCGCCATCAGTGCTGACACAGCCACTGAGCAGGCCTATCTCGAAGCCCTCGCCATCAAGCTCAAGCTCGACCCAGCCCTGGTCGCCGAAATCCACCGCCAGGCCGGGGAAAAGGCTCCGCAACCCGCCCCGGTGCCGGCCTCGCCCTGGGCCTATACGCCCAGCCAGAGCAATGTCTGAACAGCACTGCCCCGGCCTTCCGGCCGGGGCAGCAATCTTGCGTTTTCGGGTAAGCCGGGCTTACTCGCCGTCCACCAGCACGAACCGACGGTTAAGTGGCTGCACCGGCCGTGCATTGTCGGCATAGTGGCTGGCAAACAGATCGATCTGCTCCTGCGACACCTCCACCGGCTCGGCATAGACGTTCCAGGTCACGATCTGTGAGCACGGCGGCGTGGTCAGCGACCCCTCATAGCGGAACGAGGCGTGGTCAGCGGGTAGCAGGCCTGCAGGGTCAATAGGCGCATCGCCAACCGTTTCCGCACCCACTTCCGGCCAGACGGCCTCGACGGTCGCCAGCAAATCATTCTGCGCCCCCGGCACCAGCAGCGCACCCAGCACCAGCAGGTCGCCCTTCTCCGACTTGTTCACGAAATGCACTTCGAGCGGGCGATGCTCACCGTCCACGGTGTGTTCGGACTCGTGATGGAAGTGGAACTGCATCAGGTCATAGCGGGTGCCGTTCATCTCCACATAACCACCCTGCCCATTGGTATTGACCTGCACCGTATGGCCGTTGTCCACGATAGTTGGAACAAAAGGCATCCAGTGCAATTCAGCCCGGCTGAACTCGGCTTTGATCGCCTGCGTCGGCTCGATATCGATGGGTGACTGCTCATCACCCAGCGCGCATTCTGCAAATTCCTCGGAAATGTCGCCCCAGTGGCTAGGGTCGGCTTCCCCCTCATATCCCCAGTGGTGATCCTGGGCAGCGACAGGCATGGAAGCGGCGACCAGCGCCACGAGGCTGGCAACGATAAGCTTGGAAGTCATGATGGTCCTCAGTTGACTACCGGCGCGAAACGCACCACCCGGCCGGCACCCGCCCGGGCCCTTCGCGCCACCGCCCACGAAGAAGCGGCGGGCGCAAATCTGGCCTGCATTGTGGCCCTTCCGTGTTGCGCAGATTACATGGCCGTAAGGTTGAGGGGGCTTTGCCGAAAGCCAGCCATGCGGTCCCCGCATTGCCCCCACAGCGCCAGAAATCGTTCGGTGCGATCAAGTTGGCGCCGCAGGCCTCCGGCGCAGGGCAGGTGACGCGGCGTCAGACTTCTGCTTGATTGTACCTCCAGGGAGGGCAATCCAATGTCGCCAACGGCGCCGACTGAAAGACCACCCGTCCGCCACCCGGTCTATATTGCCTGGGGCAAGTTCATCCTGAAATTGCGCGACCAGGGCATCACCCCGGGCCCGGACGCCCTGACATTTACGCGCGACGGGCGGGTAACGACACGCCCCTATGCGGATATTGTCGAGATCAACCTGACGATGAGCGCCTTGCCCAGGGTGGGGGACGTGGCGCAGATGAGCATCCGCTTCCGCAATGGCTTGACCATGCGCGTGCTCAATACCGATGCCTGGGGAACGCCGGACCCCGACCAGACACAGCACTACTATCGGTTCAAGGCCGACTTGCATGAGCGCCTGGTCGAAAGCGGCGCGGCCGCCAGGATTGCTTTCACGAGCGGCTACAGCGCCGGGCGTGCCCAGGCCGTCAAAGTGGTGATGGGCATCGGCGCCGCCTTCTTCATCGGCGCGCCAATCGTCATTTTCCTGATCACCCGGGAAGCGCAGGCCCTCTTCGTCTGTCTCGCCGGCGCAGCCTTGCTATTGCCCTTCTTCCGCACCTCGGGACGCAATGCCCCCACCCGCTACGACCCGCGTCATCCGCCCGATATGCTGGCCTAATCCGGCCTAACCACGCCCGCGATAGGGCGGCACGCCCTGGTCCGGCAACCAGACATCGGCAGGCGCGGCGCCGGTCTGCCAGAACACGTCGATGGGAATGCCCCCGCGCGGATACCAGTAGCCGCCGATCCGCAGCCAGCGCGGTTTGATCGTCTCCACGATCCGCTTGGCGATATCGATGGTGCAGCCTTCGTGAAAGGCGCCATGGTTGCGGAACGAGGTCAGGAACAGTTTCAGCGACTTGCTCTCGATCAGGAACTGGTCCGGCACATAGTCGATGACCAGATGCGCAAAGTCCGGCTGTCCCGTCACCGGGCAGAGCGAGGTGAATTCGGGCGCCACGTAGCGTGCCACATAGTTCACGTCGGGATGCGGATTGGGCACGGGGTCGAGTACGGCGTCTTCCGGCCGCTGCGGCACGCCGACATCCTTGCCCAGCTGCAGGGTTTGGGTATCCACCCCCTACTTCCCCGAGCGCTTGATCGACTTGATGGCCAGGGGCGGCTGGCCCGACTTTTCCGATATGGCCTGATCCTGTTCCATGATGGCGGTGCGCGCCGGCTCGTCGCCGTCGAGGCCGCCCAGCAGGCTTGCATCGACCTTGCGATTTGAGCGCTGCGAACCGTCTTCATAGACGACGTCGAACATGACGAATTCGGTGCGGGCGGTCGGTTTCTTGGCCATTCCGGCCTCCTTTTCAAACGATAGACCGCGAGCCCTGCGGACTCGCGGTCGTCTATCCAAAATTGTGCTGGCGGGCGTTAGCGGTAGATCTGCTCGCCCTGCTCGTCGATGATCTGCCGGCCCTTCATCAAGGCCAGGGCCACCAGGTCTTCCCGCGAGCTCATGCGTTCGGCGCGAATATAGCGGTAGCTCTTGAGCTCACCACCGATTTCCTTCTCGATGAGGCCGGCGAGCTGCAATTCGCCTCCGGCTTTCATCTCGATGGCCTTGATGAGAAAGCCCTTGTAGCTCTCTTCGCCCATAACCTTGTCGCCCTGCGGCTCGGCATTGGCGGAACCACCTCCGAAGAGCTTCTTGAAGAATGACATGGTGGGCCTCCCTAAGGTCTTGTCTTTCTGGCGGGCCGTGGCCTTTCCAGCTCGCCCCGCTTGTCCATCTCCTCCTGCAACCAAAGCGGGGAGATGTCAAAATAGTTCGGCCAGATCGGCTTGCCGTTGACCAGCTCGACCTTGGCGAAATAGCCGCGGTCCCGCAGGGGCTCGGTGCCCTCGCCCCGCTCGGCCAGCATCGGCGCCGCATTGAACGTGCCCCAGGTGCCGTCCGAGAACGTCACCACCAGCTTGAACGGTATGGCGGCGCGAAGCGACGTCAGCGTGAGACGGGGAGCCGCCATTGGGCGACTCCTAGTTGTCGAGGAAGCTCCGCAGCTT
>CBFGPB010000301.1:0-3346 GCA_965650545.1 uncultured Devosia sp.
CGCGGATCATCATGATGGCGCGGATGGAGTCGCGCGTGGCCTGCAGCACATCGGCCGCGGCGGGCGCCGGCTTGCCTTCGGCCTCGGCCTTTTTGGTCGCAGCCTTCTCGACCTTGAGCGCCACCTGGCCCCAATCGCCGTCGAGGGCGCTGACCAGTTCGCCGCCTTCGGCCTTCGGCCAGTCCTTGCGGCCCCAGCTCGGGCCTTCGGCATTCTTCTGGGCCTCGGCCTGGCTGTCATCGAGCCGGGAGAAGAAGCTCGACCAGGTCTCGTCCACGCTGGAAGGATCGGTTTTGAATCGGGAGTAGAGTTGTTCGATGTAGTCGGCGTTCCCCCCATAGAGGAACGAGGTCAGCAAGAACGTGTCGTTCTTTTCCTGTCGTGTCATCGCTTTGTGTCGCAGGACCTTGCGCCCTGCCATCCTTCTCAACGAACCGGCCATGCCGGTTTCATGCGGTCCCTGATTTTGTGCGGATACTGACCGCTTATCCTTAGTATCCTGTTAAGTGTAACGGCCCCTGAGCAGGGCCGCGGCTCGTGTTCAGTACAGCCCTTTGGGGCACATCACCGTACCCCGTCTGCACTGTCTGGTCCCGGCTAACACCGAACCGTGACCGAAGCGCGACCGACATTGGTCGCGATATTGGGGATCAAATCCCCCAGACACTCCATGCCGCCCTCGGGCCAGACCCGAGGGCCAATCTCCACATCGCACCCTGTCACAGCAGGTCCTCGGGTCAAGCCCGAGGACGGCACCGGGGTGGGGCCGCGATCAGCCGCGGAGAACTTCGACCAAAGTCTTGCCGATCCGCGCGGGAGACGACGAAACCTTGATGCCGGCCGCTTCCATGGCCGCGATCTTTTCCTCGGCGCCGCCCTTGCCGCCGGAAATCACGGCGCCAGCATGGCCCATGGTGCGGCCGGCCGGAGCCGTGCGGCCCGCGATGAAGCCGGCCATCGGCTTCTTGCGGCCCTTCCTGGCCTCGTCGATGAGGAACTGCGCGGCTTCTTCTTCGGCCGAACCGCCGATTTCGCCGATCATGATGATCGACTTGGTGGCTTCGTCGGCGAGGAACATTTCGAGGACGTCGATGAATTCGGTGCCCTTGACCGGATCGCCGCCGATGCCCACGGCCGTGGTCTGGCCGAGGCCTTCATTGGTGGTCTGGAACACCGCTTCATAGGTAAGCGTGCCCGAGCGCGAAACAATGCCCACCGAACCCTTGGAGAAGATCGATCCCGGCATGATGCCGATCTTGCATTCTTCCGGCGTCAGCACGCCAGGGCAGTTCGGCCCGATGAGGCGCGACTTGCTCTTTTCGAGCTTGGCCTTGACGCGGACCATGTCCATGACCGGCACGCCTTCGGTGATGCAGACGATGAGCTCGATCTCGGCATCGATCGCTTCCTCGATGGCAGCAGCTGCGCCCGGAGGGGGCACATAGATGACCGAAGCGTTGGCACCGGTCTTTTCCTTGCCTTCGGCAACGCTGGCAAACACCGGCAGGGTGGCCGAGGCGTCGATGCCGCTGGTCCAGATTTCGCCGGCCTTCTTGGGGTTCACGCCGCCCACCATCTGGGTGCCGTAATAGGCCAGGGCCTGCTCGGTGTGGAAGGTGCCGGTCTTGCCGGTCAGGCCCTGGACAAGCACCTTGGTGTCTTTGTTGACGAGAATGGACATGTGTTTCTCTTCCGTCTTTTGGGCGCCTGGCGCCGCATTCATGTCCCGCATCGATGCGAGACGGTTTGTCTATTCGCTCTGGGCGGATTTCGGGGTGACGATGGTGAGCTGGATGACGAAGCCGACATCGTCCCAGTGGGTCAGCAGAAGCGAGGTCGCCTCGCCGCTGCCTGAGAGGCTCGCATAGGTGCCATTGGCCTCGCTGGTCACGTCGCCCTCATAGCGATCGAGCCCGGCAAGGCTCTCGATGACCGTCTTGCCATTGCCCTTGGGCTGGGCCACGTCCAGCCGGCAATAGCCGAAAGTCGCCTCGGGATAGCTTTCGACAAGAACGAAAATGTCGCCCCAACCAAGGCCGGGAATCTCGCGGCTGGCACCGACCTGAGTAATGAAGGGGCTCTCCGATTCCTCATCATAGGCATCCCAGCCCGCTTCGATCGCGGCATCGAGGGCACCCTCGTCATTCCTGGCAAAGGCCTCGCACACTTCGAGCGCCGCCACGGCCTCTTCGGCCGCGGAGGTCTTGGTCTTGCCCTGGCCCAGGGCCGGCGAAACCGCCAGCGCCAGACCGAGGATAAGGGCGAGGGCCGCGCGCATCGCCCTAGCCCTGAACCGCCTTGACGATCTTCTGGGCGGCGTCGTCCAGGTCGTCCGCCGAAATGACGTTGAGACCGGACTTGTCGAGGATTTCCTTGCCTTCCTTGACGCGGGTGCCTTCCAGACGCACCACCAGCGGCACCTTGAGGCCGACTTCCTTGACCGCGGCGATCACGCCCTCGGCAATGACGTCGCAGCGCATGATGCCGCCGAAGATGTTGACCAGGATGCCCTTCACGGCCGGATCGGCAGTGATGATCTTGAAGGCCGCGGTGACCTTCTCCTTGGAAGCGCCACCACCAACGTCGAGGAAGTTGGCCGGCTCGGCGCCGTAGAGCTTGATGATGTCCATGGTCGACATGGCCAGGCCCGCGCCATTGACCATGCAGCCGATATTGCCGTCGAGGGCAACATAGGCGAGGTCATACTTGGAGGCTTCGATTTCCTTGGCGTCTTCTTCGGTGAGGTCGCGAAGGGGCTTGAGCTCTTCATGACGGAAGGCGGCGTTGTTGTCGAAGCTGACCTTGGCATCGAGCACGCGCAGGCGCCCATTGGTCATGACGATCAGCGGGTTCACTTCGAGCAGGCTCATGTCCTTCTCGGTGAAGGCCTTGTAGAGGATGGGGAACAGGTGTTCGCCATCCACGGCGGCCGCGCCGTCGAGCTTGAGCGCGCCATTGATCTTGGCGATGTCGGCAGCGGTGACGCCGGTCATCGGATCGATGGCGACGGTGATGATCTTCTCGGGCGTATGCTCGGCAACGGCCTCGATGTCCATGCCGCCTTCGGTCGAGACGACGAAGCTCACGCGCGAGGTGGCGCGGTCAACCAGCAGCGAGCAGTAGAGCTCGCGGGCAATGTCGGCGCCGTCTTCGATATAGAGGCGGTTGACCTGCTTGCCGGCTTCACCGGTCTGCTTGGTCACCAGCGTATTGCCCAGCATTTCCTTGGCATTGGCAACGACATCCTCGACCGACTTGGCGAGGCGCACGCCGCCCTTGGCGTCGGGTCCCAGTTCCTTGAACTTGCCCTTGCCGCGGCCGCCGGCATGGATCTGGCTCTTGACCA
>CBFGPB010000302.1:0-3334 GCA_965650545.1 uncultured Devosia sp.
ACAAGGGGCGCCGAAGCGCCCCTTTCCTATTCATCCGCCGGCGCCTCGGGCGCCGCGGCCTCGCCGCCTTCGCCCTCCTCGCCTTCCGGCTCGCTGATGCGTTCCACCGAGACGACCTTCTCGTCCTCGGCTGTATCAAAGACGATCACGCCCTGCGTCGAACGCCCCTTGATACCGATCGGCTTGTCGCCACCCACCGGCAGGCGGATGGTCTGGCCGCCGTCGCTGATCAGCATGATCTGGTCCTCTTCTTCCACCGGGAAGCTGGCGACCAGGTTGCCGTTGCGCTTGTTGACCGCCATGGCGACGATGCCCTTCCCGCCGCGACCGGTGATCCGGTATTCGTGGCTGGACGTCCGCTTGCCATAGCCGTTCTCGGAAATGGTCAGGATGAACTGCTCGGTGGCGCTCATCAGAGCATAGCGATCCTGCGGCAGCGCACCGGCCACCACTTCGCCCTCGTCCGAACCGGCCTCTTCGGCCTCGTCCTCGCCACGCAAAGCCCGGCTCATCTTGAGATAGGCCGCACGCTCTTCCGCCGTGGCATCCGAGTGGTTGATGATGGCCATGGAAATGACCTTGTCGCCATTCGCCAGCTGGATGCCGCGCACGCCCATGGAGTCGCGTCCCTTGAACAGGCGGACCTCGTCCACCGGGAACCGGATGGCCTGGCCCATGGCGGTGGTCATCAGCACGTCATTGCTGGTCGTGCAGGTCTCGACGCCGACAATCTCGTCACCCTCGTCGAGCTTCATGGCGATCTTGCCGTTCTGGCGCACTTCCACGAAGTCGGCCAGCGAGTTGCGGCGCACCGTGCCCCGCGTGGTGGCGAACATGATGTCGAGATTGCCCCACGAGGTCTCGTCCTCGGGCAAAGGCATGATCGAGGTGACCCGTTCGCCCTGTTCGAGCGGCAGGATATTGATCAGCGCCTTGCCCTTGGCATTGGCTGCCGACAACGGCAGGCGCCAGACCTTGAGCTTGTAGGCAATGCCGCGGCTGGTGAAGAACAGCACCGGCGTATGCGTATTGGCGACGAAGAGCCGCGCCACGAAATCTTCCTCGCGCGTCGACATGCCCGAGCGGCCCTTGCCGCCGCGGTTCTGCGCCCGATATGTCGAGAGCGGCACGCGCTTGATATAGCCGGCATGGCTCACGGTCACGACCATGTCCTCGCGGGCGATCAGGTCCTCGTCATCGAAATCGGCGGCATGATCGGAAATTTCCGTGCGACGCGGTGTCCCGAACTGCTCGCGGATTTCCTCGAGCTCGGTGCGGATGATCTCCCGCACGCGCTCGCGGCTGCGAAGAATGTCGAGATAATCCTCGATTTCCGCGCCCAGGCCATTGAGTTCGTCGCCGATTTCATCACGGCCCAGCGCTGTCAGACGAGCCAGGCGCAATTCGAGAATGGCACGGGCCTGTTCCTCGGAGAGATTGAACGTGCCGTCCTCGTTGATGCGATGGCGCGGATCATCGATCAGCTTGATCAGCGGCGCCACATCGGCCGCCGGCCAGCGGCGGGTCATCAACTGCTCGCGTGCCGTCGCCGGATCGGGCGCGGTACGGATGAGTGCAATGACCTCGTCGATATTGGCCACGGCAACGGCCAGGCCGACCAAAACATGCGCGCGGTCGCGCGCCTTGTTGAGCAGGAACCGGGCGCGACGCGTCACGACTTCCTCGCGGAAAGCAATGAAGGCGTCCAGGATCTGCTTGAGGTTCATCAGCTCCGGCTTGCCGCCGTTGAGCGCCACGAAATTGCAGCCGAAAGAGCTTTGCAGCGGCGTGAAGCGATAGAGCTGGTTCAGCACCACGTCCGGCAGCGCATCGCGCTTGACCTCGACGACCACGCGCATGCCCTCGCGGCTGGATTCGTCGCGCAGATCGGCAATGCCCTCGATGCGCTTGTCGCGCACCAGCTCGGCAATCTTTTCCACCATCGCCGCCTTGTTCACCTGATACGGGATCTCGGTGATGACGATGGCTTCGCGTTCCTTGCGCACTTCCTCGATGGTCGAGCGCCCGCGCACGATGATCGAGCCCCGGCCCGTCTCATAAGCCTGGCGGATGCCGGCGCGCCCGAGAATGATGCCGCCGGTCGGGAAATCCGGGCCCGGCAGGTGTTCGAGCAGTTCCTCGGTGAGGATGGACGGATTGTCCAACACGGCCAGCGCCGCGTTGATCGTCTCGGTCAGGTTATGAGTGGGAATGTTGGTGGCCATGCCCACGGCAATGCCGCCGCCGCCATTGACCAGCATGTTGGGGAACCGCGCCGGCAGCACCGTCGGCTCCTTTTCGGAGCCGTCATAGTTCTCGCGGAAATCCACCGTATCCTTGTCGAGGTCGTCGAGCAGCGAATTGGTGATCCGCTGCATCCTGACTTCGGTGTAACGCATGGCCGCCGGCATATCGCCGTCGACCGAGCCGAAATTGCCCTGCCCTTCCACCAGCATCTGGCCCATGGAAAAGTCCTGGGCCATGCGCACCAGCGCCATGTAGACGGCGCTGTCGCCATGCGGGTGATACTTACCGATCACGTCGCCGACCACACGGGCGGATTTGCGGAACGGCTTGTTGTATTCGTAGCCGTTCTCGCTCATCGAGAACAGGATGCGCCGGTGCACCGGCTTCAATCCGTCCCGCACATCGGGAAGCGCGCGGCTCACGATCACGCTCATGGCGTAATCGAGATAGCTCTTGCGCATTTCGTCGGTGATGTAGATCGGGGCGATGTCGGAGGGCGGGAGGCTCCCGCCGCTCACGTCTTCGGGCGTATCTGTCACGGGGTGATTCTACATTGGTTCCAGTTCCCGCTTAGATAGGCGATTCCGGTTCAAATTGCCAATTTTCGCGGGCCTTGAGCTGTGGAGAGTTCCGGTTCCGGCGTCAGTTCTGGATCAGACGAACCAGCGTGCAGTCCGGGTCGATAAGTGCACCCACGCGCCCGCCCCACGGCTCCAGTTTCGGCGCATGCAGTCGCGGCCATCCCGTGCGTTGTTCCGGCACCCCGGCAGCGAGACATTGTGCGTAGAAGGCATCGACATCGTCGAGCCTGAGGCAGCAGCTGAAAGCGCTGTTTGCCGGGTCGAGGTCAGGGAACAAGAAGAATTCCAGCGTCAACGACCCGCGCCTGAGGATCAACCACCCCGCGTCCCGCCAACCCCGCTCAAAGCCAAACGCAGCATAGAATTTTTCGGTAACATCGAAATTGCGGGACGGCAGGTTGGGCGTTGCAACATCGGTCATTTCAAGCCACTTCGTCGAACGTGGCTCTGGCCTCGGTGATCTTCGGAATGCTCTTGTTTGCCCATTCGATCAGGTGTCCGAACGG
>CBFGPB010000303.1:0-3307 GCA_965650545.1 uncultured Devosia sp.
TGCCAATCTGCTCGACACGGGCTTGTGCGATATATCAGGAGATACACCATGAGTTACTGGAAGAACGGCGAACCGGACTGGCGCCATATCGAGCGCATGGCGCGCCGCGGCTGGGGCCGCATGGCCCGCATGGCCGACAATGAATTCGGCCAGATGGGCGGCAATTTCCGCGTCGGCCGCATGCTGGCCTCGGGCGACCTGCGGCTCGTCGCGCTCTTTTTCATCGAGCAGCAGCCGCGCCACGGCTACGATCTCATCAAGGCGGTGGAGGAGCGCTCCAACGGCGTCTATTCCCCGAGCCCCGGCATTGTCTATCCGGCCCTGACCTATCTCGAGGAGGCCGGCTTTGTGACCTCCGCCGCCGATGGCAACAAGAAGCTCTACACCATTACCGATGAAGGCAAGGCGCATCTCGCAGAAAATCGCGAGGCCGTGGCCTCGACCCTCGACTTCCTCGGCCGCACCGGCGAGCAGATGAACCGCTTCCGCGAATTCGTGAAGGCCGATTGGCCGTTCGGTGGGGAAGGGCGCCCGGAAGACGGCAATGTGCCGCCCTTCTGGGGTGAACGCCCTGCTCCTTCTGCCGAGCCGGATCGGCCCATGCAGGACGCCACCCCGGAACTGGAAGCGGCCCGCAAGACCCTCAAGGACGCCATCAGGCGCGTTCGTCGCGCTGACAAGGATCAGCAGCGCAAGGCTGCCGCCATCCTGCAGCAGGCCGCCACCGCACTCCATGCGCTTGGCGACGACGAGGTGGATATCTGAGCAGTCGCGGCCCCCGGAATCACTCCCGGGGACCGCATTCCCCCCTGCCGTTCTCGGCGTTGCGGCGGCCTCTCCCTTGCCAATATGGCCCCACTGCGCGATTAGTTGTGCAGGGTCCATGAGCTTGCAAGACGAAACGGGCGCACACCCACGGCGATGCGCCCTGCAATGCCTGCGACCGAGAGGGAGGGCGTGGGCGTGTTCGGGTTCAAGCCTCGGATCACCAATGACATCAAGCAGCTGCTTGGCTGGTTGAGAAACGTCCTGGGTCTGTTCGGCCTGGGCAGCTTTGTCCAGGACACGCTCTTTCTCCGGGATGTGCTGGCGGCCTTGAGGGCCGCATTGGGCATGGTGATGCCCTATATCGATCAAGTCGCAGCCCTCATCGCATCCGCCCTGGCCTCCTATCGGTCGGTGGTCGAATGGCTCCTCGGTCTGATAGGACTGGGAATCCCGCTCATCTTCGTGGATGTGATCCTGGCCCTGTCTTTGAGTCATCTCCTGAGCAGGCTTATCTTTTCCAGGTCTCGCAAACGCATTGAGCAGCAAATGCAATCGGCGTTCGGGATTGCGGCCGCTCGGCAAGGCCTCGACCTGCTCAAGGTCAAGCAGGACTTCGCCGAAATGTCTCAGTGGCAGCGGATGCGGACCGCTTGGCAGGTGATGCCCGGCGTCATGGGCGGCGTTGTCAAGGCACAGTATAGCCTGCTGGTGGACCCGTTCATCCTCAGCCTGGCTCGGTGGTTGGATCAAATCGTTTCAGCGATTCTCATCGCGGGCACGCTGATCCTTCTCTTCAACATTGACACATATTACCGGCTCTACATGGTATGAGGCGCCAACATGACCGAGATTGACCTTCTCAAGGACATTTACTTCCTGCTTGTTCTAAGCAGTTCCATCCTTGTCGCGACAGCACTCATTCGTCTCGGCCACATGTTGCTGACGGTCAAGAAAGCCGTGGTCAATGCTCGCTACGAGAAGAGACGCAGTGTTTACGACGCGCTCTTCGAGCAGGACAATATCAGTCAGTTGATGGGCCTCTGCGAAGAAGAGTTGCGCCAAAGGCCCAACAGCAGTCTCGCTCTCTACTACATGGTAAAGGCGACCGCGATGCGCGAAGAATATAGCCGGATGCAGGAATACCTGGCGCGCCTGCACAAGGTTGATCCCAGAACGGTTACGAGTGCCGCCGAATATACCCAACTCCTGGAGCGAAGGCGGCCGGCTCTGCAAGAACCGTGACCGATGGTGCGGGTTCGGCCATGATCGGGTAATCCACTCCGTGGCTCACGCCCCTGGCTTGGTCCGCAAAAAGTCCAGCACCATCTGCACGGCATGGGCCTCGCGCTCCTGCACCATGTTGACGCTGGTCAGGTCGCGCTCGAAGATCACCGACAGCGTTGCCGTGTTGGAGACGTAGAAGAAGCCCAGCGCCGCGACAGAAATATAGAGCTGCACCGGATCGACGTCGCGCCGGAAGACCCCCGATGCCGCGCCGCGCTCGATAATGGCGGCGATCTGCCCCACCAGCGGGGAATGCAGCGCCTTGATGTCCGGCAAGGTCTTCAAAAACCGCGCGTTTTCGATGTTCTCGGTACCGAGCAGGCGTGGAAACCAGGGATTGGCGAGAAAGTGCCGGAAGGTGAACCGCACCAGCCGGTCCATGGCCTGTACCGGATCATATTGGTCCAATGAGAGCGCCCGCTCGCCCTGGCGGATTTCCTGATAGGCGTCGAGAAGGACGGCCCTATAGAGGTCCTCCTTGTTGCCGAAATAGTGGTAGAGCAGGCGCTTGTTGGCGCCAGCCCGCTCGGCAATGGCGTCGACACGCGCTCCCTCAAAACCCCGATCGGCAAATTCCACCCGCGCAGCGGCGAGGATCGATGCCTTGGTCTTGGCAGAGTTACGCGGCCGCTTGGGTGATCCCGGTTCGGCTTTGGGCGCCAGTACGGCATTGGTGATGGTATCTGCTGACACGATGGATCCGCTCGATTGCGCCAATGACCGGCATGGAGCCAAAGGCAGATAACAGTGGCGCCTGGCCCGGTAAAGCGGCCCTGGCGTCGGACTGAAAAGCCCGCCGCCCCTGCACCGCACCGCCGCATCTGATGTGTTCGGCCGCTTGGACGTCGTACTCCGACCATGGGATGCACCTCCCATCCTGTCAAGTTCAAGTAACCGGCCAGTGTTTTCGACATTTCCACGTCCCTGCAGTTTTCCCGCGTGCATCGACTTGACGGGCGGTATCCTCCTCATATAGGTAAGTAACTAATCAGTTACACCGAACGCTGCGGCTTGGGAGGTTTCGAATGGCAGAGCAACGGCTTGGCATCATCATGCATGGCGTCACCGGGCGCATGGGTTACAACCAGCATCTGGTGCGCTCGATCCTGGCGATCCGCGACCAGGGCGGCATCATGCTGAAAAATGGCGACCGCCTCGTCGTCGATCCGATCATTGTCGGGCGTGACCGCGACAAGATCGAAGCGCTGGCCAAAAAGCACAATATTGCCCGCTGGGGCACGGACCTCGATGCGGC
>CBFGPB010000304.1:0-3303 GCA_965650545.1 uncultured Devosia sp.
GGAATGGTCGTGGCGTTGATGACGCCCTTGGAGAGGGCCTCGGTCACCTGCGGCACCGGCATGCCGACGGGCTCAGCGCCCAGTTCGGCCAGCATGCTCGAAATGATGCGCGAGCCGCCACGCACCTTCATGCCCTGCAGATCTTCGAGGCTGTTGATCGGATCGATCGAGTGGAACAGACCCGGGCCATGGGTGTGCAGCGCAATGACATGCACGCCAGCGAATTCTTCGGGGGCATTGGCCATGACATAGTTATAGAAGGCGGCCGAGCCCTTTTCCCCATTGGGGGTCATGAAGGGCAGCTCGAACACTTCCGACTTGGGGAAGCGGCCGGGCGTATAGCCGAGCACGGTCCAGATGATGTCGACAACGCCATCCTTGGCCTGGTCGAACAGTTCCGGCGGCGCGCCACCCAGCTGCATGGCCGGATAAAGCTCGAACTTGATGCGGCCATCCGATTCCTCGGTGACCTTCTGCGCCCAGGGCTCGATGGCCTGGGCCGGAATGGTGGCCTGGGCCGGCAGCATCTGGTGGATGCGCAGGGTCACTTCCTGGGCAAAGGCAGTCGTGGACATGGCAAGGGCCGTCAGGGCGCCCGCCAGGATCATCGTTGTCTTCATTGGTCATCCTCCCTTAGAGACAAAATTGTCATTCTTCGCTTCGATGCAGAACCTGAACTGACGCATGCCGCAGCCGTCATGGCCGGTAGCCTACGTCAATCACAGCACGTCCACCATTCAGTCGCGACACGCAGGCACACATCTTGTGCCCCTCTGCCTTTTCTTCTGCACCAAAGAAAACGTCGCGGTGGTCGATTTGGGTATCGACGTCCAGCACGGAGACGGCACAGAGGCCGCATTCACCGCGTTGGCAGTCATAGATCATGTCGACGCCGGCCTCCATCAGCGCTTCCAGAAGCGTCTGATCGGGAGGCACCGAGACCGAAAGGTCACGGTTGAGCACATCGACGGTAAAGGTCTGCTCGGCGAACAGGCCGCTGTCGCCGAAGACTTCGTAGCGCAGCCGGCTGATGGGGCGTCCGGACGCCGTCCAGGCCGCCTTGGCGGCTTCGAGCATGCCGATGGGACCGCAGAGATAGCATTCTGCATCTGCCGGCAGCGCGGCAAACTCGGCATGGAGATCGAGATGCTGACCCTGGGCATTGTCGCAGAGGCTGAGCCGGTCCCCCAGGAGCGCCTGCAGTTCGTCGGCAAAGGCCATGAGGCTGCGCGAGCGGGCCGCATAGACGAGACGGAGCGAAGCGCCCCGCGCCGCCAGCGCCCGCGCCATGCCGTAAATGGGGGTGATGCCGATGCCCCCTGCCAGCAGCAGATAGTGGCTGGCGCGCCAGTTCAGTTCGAACCGGTTTTCCGGCAGGGTGAGCCGGATGGAAGCGCCCGGTTCGAGCCCCCACATGAAGCGCGAGCCGCCACGGCTTTGCGGGTGCAGCTTGACCGCAATGGCAATATGACCCGGAGCCGCCGGGAGCACCGTATAGGTGCGGTTGGTGGTGCCGGCATTGGTCACGACCCGGAAATTGCTGTGCGACCCTGGATCGAAGGGCGACACCGGACCATCCACCGCAAAGTCGATGCGGCGGACGTCGTCGGCCACCTGGGTGATTTGCGCGACGCGGGCATCGCGCCATTCCGCTCGGTTGCGCATGGCCCTACCCCACCACCAGTGAGAGAGCGGGGACGCGGCGGATGAGGCTGCGGTCCCGGTCCAGGACATGTTCGAGATTCTGTCGCGCGAGCCTTGCATGTTCGCGCGCCAGCGCCTCGGCCCGTGCGCCTTCGCGCTGCTCGATGGCATTGACCATGGCGCGGTGCTGCGCCTGGGCCCCATAGAGCGAGCGGCGGAAGGCCGCCACATCGGACTGCTTGTCGAGAAAGGCGCTGGGCGAGGCGAAGGGCATGCTCGTCACCCGTTCGATCTCGCGACGAATGGTCCGGCTTGCGAGGCCCCACAGCATTTCATGGAACTGGGCATTGAGATCGACATAGCGATCGAAATCCATGTCCTCGACATGGCCGCGCAGCGCCTCGTCGAGCCCATCCAGCAGCCGGTTGAGCTCGCTCATGGCAGCGGGGGCCACGCCCCGCTCGGCGGCAAGACGCAAGGCGGTGCCCTCAAGCACGCCGCGCAGTTCGATGGCGTCGATGACGTCCTCGCGGCTGAAGCTGCGCACGGCATAGCCACCGGAGGGAATGGCCTCGACCAGCCCCTCCTGCCCCAGTTTGGCCAGGGCCGCGCGCAGGGGGGTGCGCGAAATGCCCAGGCGTTCGGACAGCGTCACCTCGGAGAGACGCGATCCGGCACCAATCTCGCCCGACACAATCAGGTCCCGCACGCCCATCAGGGCGCGCTGGGACTGCCGGGCCCGTTCCGAATTGCCGCTCATTCTGCTGCCTGCTGCATAGCGGTTTCCTCGGCCACCATACGGTCGATCAGGCGTCGCGCCCACATCGAGCCGGCATCAATGTTAAGATTGTAGATGACGTGGTCGGGATTGGCATCGATGGCGACCTGCTGGGCCTCGAGAATGCGCTCATCCTCGCGGAAAATGGACGCGACGCCTTCGCGCAGGTCATGCGTCCGGGCCTGTTCCTCGATCTTGTAGTTGCGGGCGAAGGCCCAGAAGTAGTGGCAGGTCTTGTCGGTTTCGGGCGTCATGGTGTTGAGCACGAAGCCATTGACGCCCTGGCTGCGATCACCCTGCGGGGCGCCGGTGCCGGTGGGGGCGACGCCGACATCGATGGCGATGGTCGATGGCGCCTGGAAGTTGATGATCTGCCAGCGGTCGACATTGCCCGGCTTTCCCAGCTGGCCGCGCCAGAAGGGCGGCGCGTCGATATCGATCATCCAGCGCGTGATGGTCGCCGTCGTGTCGCTATGGGTCGCCTCGAAGGGCGCCTCGGCGACGGCGCGATTGCCGATCGACGAGCCATGCACGTAGGTTTCGTGCGTCAGGTCCATGAGATTGTCGACAACCAGGCGGTAGTCGCACTTGGCGTGGATATACTTGCCGTCCGAAGCCCATTTGGGGTCGTCGTTCCAATGCAGGTCCGGCACGAGGGCCGGGTCGGCCAAGGCCGGATCGCCCATCCACAGCCAGATGAAACGGTGCCGCTCGACCAGCGGATAGGACTTGACGCAGGCGGATGGATTGATGGTGTCTTGCGACGGCATGTATACACAACGGCCCGTGTCGTCGAATTCCAGGCCGTGATAACCGCAGATGACATTGTCGCCATGGAGCTCGCCCATGGACAGCGGCAGCAGCCGATGCCAGCAGGCGTC
>CBFGPB010000305.1:0-3295 GCA_965650545.1 uncultured Devosia sp.
TATCCTGGCATGGACAAGCTGTCGGTAATGCGGGCGTTTTGCCGGATCGTCGATCGCGGCAGCTTTGTGCGGGCCGCCGAAGACCTCGGCGTTTCCGCTGCCTTGCTCAGCACGGAAGTCAGGATGCTCGAGAAGAGCCTGGGTACCGGGCTTCTCAACCGGACCACCCGATCAATGTCGCTGACCGACCAGGGACGCCGCTACTACGAGGAAGCGCTCGAAATCCTGAACGCGGTCGATGCCGTCGAGGCCAGGATACGCGAGGGCTCGGGCACGGTAGCCGGTCATCTCAAGATCAACGCACCCAATTCCTTCGGGCAGATGGTGATAGCGCCTCTGTTGCCGAAGTTCATCGAGGCGCATCCCGACATCATCCTATCCCTTTCACTCGATGATCGACTGATCGACATGGTCGAAGGCGGGTTCGATCTGTCTATCCGCATTCGCCCATCGTTGCCGGACTCGTCTCTGATCGTTCGCCGGATCGGAGCCGTTCGCCAACGCATATTTGCCTCGCCGGGCTACCTCGAGCGGGCCGGCTGCCCAGAGGCGCCGCAAGACCTGCTCAAGCACCGTATCATCGGCTTCCTGCTGGCGAACCACCTGACCGCCTGGCACCTCCATGGTCCGGGCGGCAGCTTCGATATCGACCTTCGACCGCAGGTCAGGGTCGGCAGCAGCCTCGTCCTGCGCGATCTGTTGATTGCCGGACAAGGCATCGGCACTCTGCCCGACTTCGTTTCCAACGGCCCAGAAGACCGGGGCGAACTGGTCCGCGTCCTGCCTGACTATGAGCTGCCACCGCCGCAGATCTTTGCCATCACCGCTCCGCAAATGGGTGCAGATGGGAGGGTGCGGGCTTTTCTGGGTTATCTGCAGTCCGCTCTCGAGGGCAGCACTCTTCAGCCGGCGTAAAGACTGCTTTCAGCGGCAACTGATTTTTTCAGCGCGGCGGATGGCTCATGTTCCGGGCAATTCAACCAATAGCTCTGGAGCTGATATGACCCGCATTCTCGTTCTCTACTATTCCAGCTACGGTCACGTAAGAACCCTCGCCGAAGCGGTCGCTGAGGGTGCGCGCAGCGTGCCCGGGGCCATTGTCGATCTTCGACGCGTACCCGAAACCGTACCGGAGGCGGTCCGGCACGAAGCGGGATACACTTTGGACGAAACGCCCCTGGCAACGCCTGCCGAGCTCGCCAACTACGATGGTATTCTCTTCGGTACACCTGGCCGGTTCGGCATGATGGCAGCCCAAATGAAGCAGTTCCTCGACCAGGCCGGCGGCTTGTGGGCGCGGAACGCGCTCGTGGGCAAGATCGGCGGCGTGTTCGTCTCAACCGGGACCCAGCATGGTGGCCATGAGGCTGCGTTGCTCTCAGCCCAGGTGCCGCTGCAGCATTTCGGCATGCTCATCGCCGGGCTTCCGTATACGTTTGCTGGTCAGACCACCGGTGATCAAGTCATTGGCGGCTCTCCTTATGGCGCGGGAACGGTGGCGGGAGCTGATGGGGAGAATAGTCCTTCAGAACTCGACCTCGCGGGTGCACGTTTCCAAGGTGCCCACGTCGCGCGCCTGGCGGGTCAACTCGCTGCCGGCGCAGCGCTCCTGTCATCTGCGGCCTGAAGGCCCTCGGGCGATCGGCATACCCGTCATCGGATTGGACAAAGCATCATGTCGCGAACAGCAGACATATTCGTCACCGCCCTGGTCCCGGTGGTCTGGGGCAGCACCTATCTTGTCACGACCCAG
Source organism: uncultured Devosia sp. (assembly GCA_965650545.1). Lineage (GTDB taxonomy): Bacteria > Pseudomonadota > Alphaproteobacteria > Rhizobiales > Devosiaceae > Devosia. The sequence continues at coordinate 1,754 of CBFGPB010000305.1, forward strand.
GCCCTGCCGATCGGTTATCCGATAACGCTGGCCCTGTTGCGGGCGCTGCCCGCAGGCCTGCTTCTGCTTGCCTTCACGAAATGCTTGCCGCCGGTATCGTGGCTGGGTCGGATCTTGGTGCTGGGGGCGCTCAACTTCACCATTTTCTGGAGCCTCCTCTTTGTCGCGGCCTATCGTCTTCCCGGCGGCGTCGCGGCTACCCTGGGAGCGTTTCAACCCATCATGGTGATCATGATGGCCAGGGGCTGGCTCGGAACGCCGATCAGCGCCGTAGCGGTCATGTCAGCCCTGGTCGGCGTATTCGGTGTTGGCCTTCTGGTGCTTGGTCCCGAGGCCGAACTGGACCTTGTCGGCGTCGCTGCCGGCTTGGGCGGGGCCGCGTCGATGGCAGCAGGTACTGTTCTCAGTCGGAAGTGGCAGCCTGATGTGTCGGCACTGAGCTTCACCGCGTGGCAACTGACGGCCGGGGGCCTTCTATTGCTGCCAATCGCCTTGATGCTGGAACCTTCACTGCCTGCCTTGTCACTGACAAATCTGATGGGATTGGCCTGGCTGGGGCTTATTGGCGCGGCTGCGGCTTACGCTCTCTGGTTCCGGGGGATTGCCCGGATTGGACCCGGAGCCGTTTCCATGCTTGGCATCATCAGCCCGTTGACTGCCATGGTCCTTGGCTGGCTGTGCCTGAACGAAGGACTTACAATGATCCAACTGTCAGGCGCCCTAGTTGTGCTGGCGTCCGTCTGGGCCGGCCAGGTCGCAACTCGGCGGGCGGCACGAACTGCGCGATGAACGGTGCTGGCCGTGCGCGTCCCATCGCTCCTCAGGCACACAGGACTTCAATCATGACTGAATTGACGATTCCGAGGATCAACCGCCTTCTCGAAACCGCGATCTATGTGGACGATCTTGAGCTGGCAGCGCAATTCTATGATCGTGTCTTTGGTCTTGAACCGCTCCTGCGGGACCAGCGTGTTGTGGCCTACGACGCTGGCTCTTCCACCGTCTTGCTCCTCTTCAGGCGCGGCGTCAGTATGACGGGGCAGTCGCTCCCGGGCGGTTTTATTCCTGCCCATGACGGCTCGGGGCCGGTCCACTTCTGCTTCGCCATCGCCGCGGAACAGGTTTCTCTGTGGGAGGCGCGTCTGGCTCAGTTAAACGTTCCGGTCGAGAGCCGGATGGTCTGGCCGGGCGGCGGAAAGAGCATCTATTTCCGCGATCCCGACCAACACCTGATAGAATTGGCCAGCCCAGGCGTGTGGCGAACTTACTGAATGGCTTCGGCAGCTAAGGTGCAGTCTTCAAACTGCCGATGACGCGTTTGCGCACCTGCACAACTTGTTGAGTGGAGGCCCCGCTCCAATGTTGATGGGCTCATCGAGGCCTGCGCCGGGATGGGGCGCCGGTATCTTCGTCAGGCCCCAGCAGTCTGGCTGCGCAGCTCAGAGCGGTCAGTCACGGCGTCGCCGGTGGTGCTTGGTCCCGCCGGGACCAGCGGGGCCGCCGCATCAGCAAAGCCTGGCGGACCGGCGACAGTCGCAGTCG
>CBFGPB010000306.1:0-3261 GCA_965650545.1 uncultured Devosia sp.
CTGTCGTCGCGGACGGCGATGCAACTTGGACTGCCGCTTGCGCCGGAACTGGTCAAGGTGGTCGTGAGAAATGTTGAAGACGGGCAGGATCATGTCGATGGCGTCGTCAGCCGCGTTGCCCGCCGCCTTGTTGATCTGGGCGTCTCCGTGCATCAGGTGCGCATACCGCCTGTCAATCAGCATCCGCATCAGACACAGATGAATGGCGTGCTGGGCATGTTCATGCTCTTTGCCATCCTGACGCTCATTCTCAGTGCTGTCCTGACTGCGGCCATGGTGTCGGCGCTGCTGGCGCAGCAGGTGCGGCAGATAGCCATCATGAAGGCCGTTGGAGGCACCAGCGCGCAGATCGGGAGACTCTACCTGGTCGGCATGGGCATCGTCACCGCGGTGGCACTGGTGATAGCCATGCCCCTTGGGCTGTACGGGGCCGCCGGCTTTGCCGGCGTGATCTCGCGGTTGCTCAACTTTGACATCGCCTCGCCGCTGGTACCGGCTTGGCTCGTCATCGCGCTGATTGCCACGGGCATTCTGCTGCCGCTGATCCTGGTTTCCATCCCCATTCGTAAGGCGACTCGGGCGACGGTGCGGGAGGCACTGGCCGACCAGGGGATCGCCGCCAACGCGCTGCGCAACGATCCCATCCAGCGCCTGCTCGGACGGTTTACCGGCATTGACCGCACGCTCCTGTTGGCGCTGCGCAACGCGTTCCGCAAGCGCGGACGGCTGCTGCTCAATATCGGACTGCTGGGCACGGCCGGTGCGATGTTCATCGCCGCGCTCAACGTGGAGGCGGCGTGGCAGGGCCAGTTGGTCGAGGCTGCCAACGGCCGAGATTACGACATTGAGATCAGTCTGCTCGATCCAATTTCGCCCGCCCGACTGTCAGAGGCGCTCGCATCGGTGGCCAATATCGCCGAGTTGCGTCCGACCGACCTGATCTCCGGGTCCGCAGGCCGCGAAGATGGACTGATGCTTGTGCGCACCTATCCCGATGGCGGCCACAGCAGCCTGTCGCTCCGACCAATCAACAGCCTGCCGTCCGACCCTGACTTCATGGTCGGAAATGGAGAAAAAGCGTCGGCAATCGTGCTCAACCAACTGGCCTGGAACCTGCTCGGCCGCCCACCGCTAGATGTGCCGCTGCTATTGGCCGTCGAAGGGCAGACCATGGCGGCAGTGCCCGGGGGCATAGCCCGCCAGATCCTGATGCCCGCAACGGTCTATGTTCCGCAGGACCTGTTCAATGAGCTGGCTGATCATGACGGGGGGGCCAGCGTCCTCCGCCTGGTACTGACTGAAGGCGGCGCCGTGCGTGTCGCGGAAACGGCCGAAGAAGTCTCCGCGGCCCTGATGCAGGCCGGCATAGCCATCGAACAATTGACCACCGAGGCCACGCTGGCGGCGGCGCAATCGGGCCATGTCCTCGTCCTCATCATTGCACTCAAGGCCATGGCCCTGCTGATGGCGGCGGTCGGCAGCATCGGTCTTGCCGCATCACAGGGCTCAAGCGTGGTCGAACGTACCCGCGAGTTCGGCATCATGCGGACCATTGGTGCCGGCGGCGGCGCGCTGATGCGCAACATCCTCGCCGAGGGCCTGATGATTGCCTTCCTCAGCCTGCCCCTGGCGCTGCTTGTCGGCGTGCCGCTCGGCTACAGCATCGGCCAGATGGTGGGAACCCTGTCCTTTGGTCTGCCGCTGCCCCTGACCGTTTCGCCGGAAGCCATCGCCATCTGGGCCCTAATCCTGGCTGTCGGCTCTGTCCTCGCCAGCCTCGCGCCCGCTCGGCAGGCCGCGCGCCTCACCATCCGTCAAACCCTCGCCTACAACTAGGAATCCGAAATGACCCGTCGCACTGTTCTCATCGCCGTCGTCGTGCTGATTGCCATCGGGATTGCGGGCTACGCAGCCCATAATTTCGATATTGTCGCGGCAGCCAGATCCCTGCATGGGGGATAGCCAAATGCGCTGCATCGACCCCAGGTCGATGCCGCTTGGATACCTCACTAAGTTAAGAGTTGGTTGTGGGGGGTGAGAAGCAGATGCAACAATATTGCCCCCCCAATGCCGAGGATAGCCCGGCGTCCATCATCGGCCCGGCCAGGCGGTGTGTTCGGCGTCGATGACAAAGGCATGGATATGGCGATGCCCATATCCGGCCAGATGCGGATGGCCTGCGGGCAGGTCATCGTGGCTGTGCTCGATCTCGACCGGATCGCCAGCCGGCCAGAGCCGCGTGGCAGCGAAAACGCCAAAGGCCGCAATCGCGGCCATGGCGATGAACGTAACCTGCATTCCTGCCGTCGCCCCAAGCCAGCCGGCCAGCGGATAGGTGAGGAGCCATGTGGCGTGGGAGAGCGCGAACTGGGCGGCAAACAGGGCTGGACGATCTTCGGGATGGGATGAACGGCGGATTAGGCGCCCGGTCGGGGTCTGGGTGGCGGCATAGCCGATGCCGATGACGAACCACAGCGCCAGGAGCGTGCCGTAGCCGCCGGCAAGACTGCCCGCCAGCATGGTAGCAACAAGCAGTCCCGCCCCACCCAGCATGACGGGCCGGTCGGCGAACCGATCCAGCAGTCTTGGCAGGGCCAGCGCAGCCACCATTGAGCCGCCGCCAAAAGCCGCCAGGGCAATTGCGGTGGCCTGCTGGTCGAGCCCGTAGGACGATTGCACCAGCACCACGGTATTGACGATGACCATGGCCCCGGCGGCCGAAACCGCAGAGGTCAGCGCCAGAAGGCCCCGCAGGCGCGGCGTCTTGAGGTAAATGCGCATGCCGCGGGTGGTGCGGTCGTAGATGCCGCGCGGTGCAGCAGGTTTCGGGCTGGGCAGCACCACAGACACGACCAGAACCGCCGAGGCCAGGAAGCCGATGACGGTCCCGGCAAAGAGACTGTTGAACGATATGACCGTCAAAAGCGCTGCGGCAAGCAGTGGGCTGACCACGCTTTCGAGGTCATAGGCCAGGCGCGAAAGCGACAAGGCCCTGGTGTATTCCTTCTCGTCCGGGAGTACGTCGGGGATGGTGGCCTGGAAGGTCGGCGTAAAGGCGGCTGAGGCCGATTGCAGCACGAAGATCAGGACATAGACCTGCCAGATCTCACTGACGAAGGGCAGCAGAACAGCAACTGCGGCCCGCACCAGATCGAGTGCTACAAGCATGGCGCGGCGGGGCAGGCGCTCGGCAAAGGCCGATGCGATGGGCGCCACGCCGACATAGGCCACCATCTTGATGGCCAGAGCCGTTCCGAGCAC
>CBFGPB010000307.1:0-3259 GCA_965650545.1 uncultured Devosia sp.
GCCGCACTCGTTCCCGATGCCACCCAGCTCGGTTTCATGCAGGTGCGCGAATTCGACTGGAACGGCGTGCCGGTGACCATTTCCCGCTCCGGCTACACGGGCGAAGACGGGTTCGAAATTCTCGTGTCCAGCCACATGGCGGTGGCGCTGTGGGACGAACTGCTCTCCGACCCCCGCGTGAAACCCATCGGCCTTGGCGCCCGCGACAGCCTCAGGCTCGAAGCGGGTCTGCCGCTCTATGGCCATGACCTCGATGAGACCGTCTCGCCCATCGAGGCCGATCTCGGTTTTGCCGTTTCCAAGCGCCGCCGTGAAGCTGCCGATTTCCCGGGCGCCAGCCGCATCCTCGCCGAGCGGGAGGGTCAGCTGTCCCGCAAGCGTGTCGGCCTCCTGGTTGAAGGCGCCCCGGCCCGCGAAGGCGCTGAGATTCTCGACGCCTCCGGCGCCGCCATTGGCGTCGTCACCAGCGGCGGCTTTGCCCCGTCGCTGGGCAAGGCCATTGCCCTGGGCTTTGTCCCGCCGCAGCATGCCGCCATCGGCACGAAGCTGCAGGTCTCCGTGCGCGGTCGCGCCCAGAGTGCCGAAGTCGTGCCCACGCCTTTCGTTCCCCACCGCTATTTCCGCAAGTCAGCCTGAGGCCCCTCCCATGACCACCAAGTTCACCCCCGACCACGAATATATCCGCGTTGAAGGCACGACCGGCGTCGTTGGCATCACCACCTATGCCCAGGAACAGTTGGGCGACATCGTCTTCGTTGAACTGCCCGCCGTGGGCAAGGTTCTCAAGAAGGGCGACGAGGCCGCCGTGGTGGAATCGGTCAAGGCCGCTTCCGAGATCTACGCCCCTGTCTCGGGTACGGTGACGGAAGTGAACGAAGCCCTCACCGGCGAACCGGGCCTGGTCAATGCCGATCCGGAAGCGGGCGGCTGGATGTTCAAGATCGCCATCAGCGATGCGGGCGAAATCGACACCCTCCTCGACGCCGATGGCTATGCCGAACTGACCCTCTGACCAGACCAGACCTTCATGCGCTACCTCCCCCATTCCGACCACGAACGCGCCGACATGCTCGGCGTGATCGGCGCCAGCGACATCGATGCGCTGTTCTCCGCCGTCCCCAAATCCGCCCTCAAGTCCTTCAAGCTCGACCTGCCGGCACATAGCCCGGAATTCATGGTCGAAGCCCATATGCGCGCCCTGGCCGGCAAGAACCGGGCGGGTGGCGACGGCCCGTTCTTTGTTGGCGCCGGTGCCTACCGGCACCATGTTCCGGCCACTGTCGATCACCTGATCCAGCGCTCCGAATGGCTGACGGCCTATACGCCGTACCAGCCGGAAATCTCGCAGGGCACGCTGCAGATGCTCTTCGAATTCCAGACCCAGGTGGCCAAGATCATGGGCATGGATGTGGCCAATGCATCGCTCTATGACGGCTCCACCGGCACCGCCGAGGCCGTGCTGATGGCGCGTCGCCTGACCCGCCGCAACAAGATCGTCCTCTCCGGCGGCCTGCATCCGCATTACCGCGACGTCGTGAAGGCCTATCTCAAGGACGATCCGCATCTCGAATGCCTGTCCCCCTCCCCCGAGGGCCAGGGTGACATTCTCGATCACATCGACGGCGACACTGCCGCCATCGTCATCCAGACGCCGGATTTCTACGGCCATCTGCGTAACGTCAAGGCGGCCGCCGAGGCCGCTCACGCGCAAGGCGCGCTGCTCATCGTGGTCGTCACTGAAGTCGTATCGCTGGGCCTGCTTGAGGCTCCCGGCGCGCTCGGTGCCGATATCGTGGTGGCCGAGGGCCAGTCGATCGGCAATGCCCTCAATTTCGGCGGGCCCTATCTGGGGCTCATGGCGACGAAGAAAGAGTTCATCCGCCAGATGCCGGGTCGGCTCTGCGGCGAGACCGTCGATGCAGAGGGCAATCGCGGCTTCGTGCTGACGCTTTCCACCCGCGAGCAGCATATCCGCCGCGAAAAGGCGACGTCGAACATCTGCACCAATTCGGGCCTCTGCGCCCTCGCCTTCTCGATCCATATGGGTCTGCTGGGTGAGGCTGGCTTTGTCCGTCTCGCACGGCTCAACCACGCCAATGCGATCCTGCTGGCCGACGCGCTCGGGGCGGTTCCTGGGGTAACGGTTCTCAACAAGACCTTCTTCAACGAGATGACCATTCGCGTCACCCAGCCTGCAGCGGCTCTGGTCGAGCGGCTCGCCAAGCGGGGCATCCTGGCCGGCGTCCCGGCCAGCCGCCTCCTGCCCACCGATCCTGAGGTCGACAACCTCATCATCCTGGCGGCGACCGAATTGACCACCAAGGCCGACATTGCCGCCCTTTGCGCCGCCCTGACGGAGGAACTGGCATGAGCATGAACACCCAAGGCCGCCCCACCGGCGTCGGCACCGCTGGCACCTCCGCTTCCGGCTCGGCGCTCCTGCCGGACGAACCGCTGCTGTTCGAAATCGGCGATACCGAGCATTCCGGCGTCGACCTGCCCGATGTGGACCTCCCGAGCGACCGCCTCGGCGGTTTTGGACGCAAGAGCAAGCTCGATCTGGCTGGTCTAACCGAGCCCGAGGCGATGCGCCATTATGTGCGCCTCTCGCGCCTCAATCACTCGATCGACAGCGGCATGTATCCGCTGGGCTCGTGCACGATGAAGCACAATCCGCGTCTCAACGAGAAGATGGCCCGCCTGCCTGGCTTCTCGGACATTCACCCGCTGCAGCCGGTTTCTACCGTGCAGGGCGCGCTGGAGCTGATGAACCAGCTCTCCTACTGGCTCATGACGCTGACCAATACCGCCGCCGTGGCCCTGTCGCCCAAGGCGGGTGCCCATGGCGAACTGCTCGGCATGATGGCCATCAAGGCCGCGCAGGAAGCGGCCGGCCAGAGCCACCGCAAAATCGTGCTCGTGCCGGAAAGCGCCCATGGCACCAATCCGGCGACGGCCGCCTTCCTCGGCTATACGGTCAAGCCGGTGCCCGCCAAGGATGACGGCACGGTCGATGTCGCGGCAGTCAAGGCGGCCCTCTCCCCCGAAGTCGCCGCGATCATGCTGACCAATCCCAATACCTGCGGCCTTTTCGAACCGCAGGTGATCGAGATTGCTGAGGCCGTGCATGAGGCAGGCGCCTTCTTCTACTGCGACGGCGCCAATTTCAACGCCATCATGGGTGTGGTGCGGCCGGGGGACCTCGGCATCGACGCCATGCATATCAACCTGCACAAGACCTTCTCGACGCCGCATGGCG
>CBFGPB010000308.1:0-3244 GCA_965650545.1 uncultured Devosia sp.
GATGCCGCCTCGGTCCGCGAGGCTGTGGACGGCAGCCTCAAGCGCCTCCAGACTGACTATATCGACCTCTACCAGATCCACTGGCCCGCGCGTGGCCACTACAATTTCGAGAATTACTGGCGCTTTGCCCCGGAAAAGCAGGACAAGGCCGCAACGCTCGCCAATATGGAGGAGGTGCTCGGCGCCATGGGGGACATGGTGCGCGAGGGCAAGATTCGCCACTTCGGACTCTCCAATGAATCCGCCTGGGGCCTTGCCCAGTGGCTCAAGCTCGCCGAGCAGCATGGCCTGCCGCGCGCCGTCTCCGTGCAGAACGAATATAGCCTCATCCGCCGCATCTTCGACCATGACCTGGCCGAGTTGAGCCACCACGAGGATGTCGGGCTCCTCGCCTATTCACCACTGGCGGGCGGCCTGCTCACCGGCAAGTATTTCGATGGCGCGACACCCAAGGGCAGCCGCAAGGACTATCAGAAGGGCTTCTGGCGGATTAACGAGCATTCCGAGCGGGCCACCCGCGCCTATCACGAGGTTGCCGCGCGCCACGGACTTGACCCCATTCACATGGCCATCGCCTTCTGCCGCAGCCGCCCCTTCATGACCTCCACCATCATCGGCGCCACCAGCACCCAGCAGCTGTCTCACATCCTTGCGGCCGGGGACCTTGTCCTCGCGCCCGAGGTCATGGCCGATATCGACGCCACCCACCGCCGGCATCCGCGCCCGATCTGAGCGCATGCCATGCCGGAGAGATCCGGCATGGCCAATGCCCGCCGGGGCGCTATAGTTGCCGGCAAACTGCGTCGCCCGGAGCCCCTTTGTGACCACGCTCTTCACCTCAGTCTTTCCGCTCCTCGCCTATTTTGCCTACAACATCATCGTGCCGCTGGTGGAACGGCGCCGCCCCTCGCTTTCGGTCATCATGAACATGCAGCGCCGCCGATGGGTCGCCAACGCGACGCGGCGCGAGACCCCCTTCGATGCCATCCTCTCGGGAAACATCATGGGGTCGGTCAGTTTCCTGGCCTCAACAGCTGTCCTTCTGGTCCTCGCGGTCTTCGCTGTTTTCGGCCAGTTGCCGACCCTGATGGAGGCCCTGGAATCGCTCTCGCTCGAGCGCACCTATTCGGTACTCGACGTGCAGATTCACCTCGGTGTCATGCTGGCCATGTTCGTTATGGCCTTCTTTGCCTTCACGCTATCTCTGAGGCAATTCAACCACTTCTGCATCATGCTCGGTGCCCTCGACCATGATCGGGTCACCACCGAGGAGGAAATTGACGCCATCGCCCAGATGAATGGGCTGGGCGCCCGCAATTTCAACAGCGGTATCCGCGCCTACTACTTCTCCGTGGCCACCGTGGCCTGGTTCGTATCCGAATGGCTGGCCGTGGCCGCCTGCCTTGTCACCGTGCTGGTCCTGGCGCATCGGGAGTTCTTCTCCTCGGCCCACCGCACCGCCGCCTCCGCCGCCGTCATTGCCGCGCGGCACCGGAAGGAAGCCGAAGCCCCTAAAGGTCCACCCTCTGCGGACCTGTAACCTCCTTCAGAAAATCTGCGCACTCGCGACGAACTGGCGCTAGCCAGCGCAGCGGCACGCTCAGGGCAAACAGCGTCCCCGCATGACGCAAATGCGGGTGGATTCCAAGCCGCGCATGGCCTCCGGCAGCGTGGAGGGCCGTTGCCAGGTTGAGACTGTTCCTGGGCAGGACCAGGCCGTCCTTCCCGCCGGTCACGAGCAGCATTGGCGGCGCGCCCTTGGAGACATGGCGGATCGGCTGGGTCGCCGGTTGATCCTCGGCGGCCCCGAACACCCGCTGCGAGATTGGCCCGTCAAACGGATGGAAATCATAGGGCCCCGAAAGGCCAATGACACCCCGGATCGCCTTGTGCACCTCTGCATCGCCGATCCACCGCCGGTCGAGCGCAAGGGAGGCGGCATTGTAGGCGCCGGCTGAGTGCCCCATGAGGACCAGCCGCGTCGGATCACCCCCATGCCGGGCGATGACATTGTGGACCCAGCGTATGCTGAGCGCGCAATCCTCGACAAACGCTGGATACTCGATTTCTGGTACCAGCCGATAGTCGGGCACCACCACCACATAGCCCAAAGATGCCAGAGCATGGGCGGCAAAACCGTAGTGGTGGCGCGTGCCATCGGTCCAGCCGCCGCCATAGAAGAACACGATGACTGGCAGGGGCCCGGTCCCGGTCGCAAGCGGCGCATAGACGTCCAGGTTGTGCCTGGCATGCGGTCCATAGGCAAGACTGTGCGCCACGCGCCGGACGCCCCTGTCCTTGGGAACCAGAGTACTGACAAGATCGGCGATCGACATTCTGTCCCCTTGGCTTACCCCACAACTACGGGCCGGACGCTGCATTGGTTTCGTCCGGCCGCTCCTGACCTTGCGGCAATTTATGACGTTGACATTCAGGAATAGGGGGCGTTTATACGGCGCGTTGAGAACCTGACGGCCCGCTATGCTCGTTTGCCAGTGCAACATGATCACCTCGAGGGAAATCGAGGACATCGTGCTCGATCTGCTCAAGGCAGATCCGTGGCAGCTGGTCGTTCCGGCAAAGGTCTATGCCGAGCTCAACCGCCGCGCCAAATGCTCCGGCTGCGTGCCGAATGTGGTGGACATTATCGTCCGCGTCACCGAAACTTACCACGCACAGCAAGCCCATCAGCCGACCGAACTGGTGCATATCCAGACGGGGCTGGAAAAGCTCAAGAAGCAACGGAACGGAGTACGTCGTGAAAGGCGAAGCACAAGTCATCGAGCGGCTTAACGAGGCCCTTTTCCTCGAGCTCGGCGCCGTCAACCAGTATTGGGTGCATTACCGCCTGCTGGACGACTGGGGCTACAAGCGCCTGGCCAGCAAGGAACGCGCCGAATCCATCGAAGAGATGCACCACGCCGACAAGCTCATAGAGCGCATCATCTTTCTCGAGGGCCATCCCAACCTGCAGCGCGTGGCGCCGCTCCGGATCGGCCAGACCATCAAGGAAGTGCTGGAAGCCGACCTTGCCGGCGAATATGACGCACGCAAGGCCTACAAGGCCAGCCGCGAGCTCTGCGAGGAGCTGGGCGACTATGTCTCCAAGAACCTCTTCGAGGAACTGCTGGCCGACGAAGAAGGCCATATCGACTTCCTTGAAACCCAGCTCGACCTGCTCGAAAAGATCGGCCCGGAAAAATACGGCCAGCTCAATTCGGCCCCGGCCGACGAAGCCGAGTAA
>CBFGPB010000309.1:0-3228 GCA_965650545.1 uncultured Devosia sp.
ACCTGCTGAAGAGCCAGTGGGCCCAGCTGTAAGGATCATGTCAGCTTGGAGCAGATATGATCGGCAGTCATGTTTGCTCGCCTCCTTCTCTCACTTCTGCTTACTGCCGCCGTTGTTGTACCGAGCGCTGCCCAGGGCAAGGGTCAGGGTGTCAGCGGCGGGCCAGGAGCTGGCGAGGCCTCGAGTCCCGGGAGCGCTGGCGGTGACCAAGAAGGGTCGAGCGGCAAGGGCAGTGCGCAAGGTACCCCGAATAGATCCACGAACGACGGACAGCAGAGCACTCACAATCCCAACCGCGGCGGCGCCAATGTCCCAAGCAACAATGGCGCAGGGGATGGGGAGAACCGCGGCAGTGGCGGGAAGTCGTATGGAGGCGACAACCGCCTATCGGGCGCAACCTCCCTAAGCCCGGATGAGGCGCTGGCTCTGGTGAAGACACATCGAGCGTTGCCGCTTTCCGAACTGGTCGAGATCGTCCGACAGCGCGCCGGCGCGGAAATGGTCGACGCAGAGCTTCTCAGGGTGGGCCAGATTCTTGTCTACGCAATCAAAGTGATCGACGAGGTCGAACGTCTCTCTGTACAGTATTACTATGCAGGCTCCGGGCTCTATATCGGGAGCGAGTGATGCGCATTCTCGTATGCGAAGACGACGATCAAATCGCCGAGACGCTGACGTTTGCTTTGAGCAAGTGCGGCTTTGGCGTGGAGCGCGAGAGAGACGGAGAGAGCGCCCACTTCCGCGGCGAAACGGAGAATTTCGACGCCGTGGTGCTTGATCTGGGTCTTCCCCAAATGGACGGGCTAACTGTCCTGAAGCGCTGGCGCAGAGCCAAGCGCCTGATGCCCGTGCTCATCCTGACGGCCCGGGGCCAGTGGGAGGAGCGAGTGGAAGGCATCGAGGCCGGCGCGGATGACTATGTGGTCAAACCCTTCCATATTATGGAGATCGTCGCGCGGCTGCGCGCCTTGATCAGACGCAGCGGTGGCCTGGCGTCTGCGCGGGAAGCGTTCGGACCCTATGAGCTCGACACTCGCACCATGCAGGTGACGAAAGACGGCCTGCCCTTGGACCTCAGTCCGCAGGAGTTCAAGCTCGTTTCATACTTGCTGCATAATCGCGGCCGCGTCATCACCCAATTGGAAATCACTGAACACTTGTACCGCCAGGACTATGAACGGGACTCCAATGCCGTGGAGGTCCTCGTTGCGAGGGTAAGAAAGCGTCTTGGACACGACGTCGTCAAAACACGCCGCGGCTTTGGCTATACGTTGGGCGATGGCTATTGAGGCTGCATTCGATCAAACTCCGGTTGATGGCTCTGTCCACTATCTGGGTCATCGGATCGCTCGCTGCATCAGCCATAGTATTGCAGTATCTGTTTGTCTCCAGCCTTGAACGCGACGTGCGTCAGGATCTTGAAGCAGCCCTGACCCGCATTGTGGCCCTGCTCGACGAGGACGCGCCGCAGACCGGCCTCTCCAGTCCCCTACCCGATCCCCGCTACGATACGCCGCTCGGCGGGCGATACTGGCAGATCGAGGTGCCCGAAAGCCAGGTATTGCTCCGCTCGCGCTCCCTGTGGGACATGGTTCTTCCCGTCACATCCGACGAGGCCAGGGTGGGTCACTTCGAGCACGAGGACGAGTGGCACATCATTTATGTCGCCCGGACAATCGCGGTTGGCGGGAAAACCGTGCGGCTGACCGTAGGCGAGGATCATGGTCCGATCCATGAAGCAGCCAGACTGTTCCTGTGGGACACCGTACGATTGTTCGCGCTCTTGGGCGCCCTCATCCTTGTCGCCGCCTGGTTCCAGCTTCGACTTGGCCTGGCTCCGCTCGACAAGCTGAGGTCGGCCGTGGACGCCGTAAGGCAAGGGCGAAGCCCGTGCCTCATCGAGCGGTTTCCAACCGAAGTTCGGCCGCTGGCGAATGAAGTGAATGCCCTTCTTGACGAACGCGACGCCAATTTGGAACGGGCGCGCCAGCGTGCATCCGATCTTGCCCATGGTCTCAAAACCCCCTTGGCGGCGTTGCACGGCATTGCCATTCGTGTGCGCGACAAGGGAAACGGAAGTGACGCCGACTTGATCGACGATTTAGCTTTCGAAATGTCCAAGCGCGTGGACTATCAAATGCGCCTGGCGACGCTTCGCTTGCGCAGCAGCGAGCACCGCGAGAGCGCCTCGCTCAACAACGCCGTGCTTCGAACAATCGCCGTACTCAAGAAGACCGGCAGCGGAGAGGCGCTGCACTGGTTGGCTGATCTGCCCCAGGACCACCAGGTCGACATCCATCGACAGGACTTGATGGAACTGGTAGGCATTACCCTCGAGAATGCCGCCAAGTGGGCTTCGACGCGCATCACGGTTCGCAGCACGGTCCTTGAAGCTCACGCCACAATCGAGATTTCGGACGACGGTCCGGGCATTCCCGAAGAACGACTATCTCAATTGGGCGAACGCGGCCAGAGGCTGGACGAGGCCACCCCTGGCAATGGTCTCGGCCTGGCTATCGCAAGTGAGATTCTTGCACTCAACAAAGGGCGCATCGATTTCCGGCGTGGCGACACCGGCGGCCTTGTCGTTGCCCTTACTCTGCCACTCGCGCCTCGTTAGGCGCGCTTTGGTCGTTGCGCGAGAACAGTTCCTCACGCGCGGGGAGCAGCAAAGCGGCTGCAGCAACGCATGCCGCCAGCGAGAAACCAGAAAACATAATCAGAGTGAGCATCTTTTCCTCCAGCCCATGGCAGGCCCCGACCGTCGGGCCGGGGCCCTGGATGCCTAGTCGTCAGTTTCAGTTTCGGCGTCTGTGTTCTTCTTCACTTGCCCAGGTGCATGGTCCTTGGCGTCGCCATCCTGCCGGCCCGGCGCGAAATCCCTTGCCGGACCCTCCTGCTGGCCGGGCGCGAACCCACGTGCACTGTTTGTGCCGACGCCGTCGTCCGCATCGTCGCTCTCGATGGCAGCAAGCAGCTCAGTGGTCGCCGCGATGGCCACACAGCTGTCTTCCAAGCTGGCAACTTCCACCCCGCAGACTGCAGCGGCCAGTTCGGCAGACACCTCAATGGTCTCGGGAATATCTTCGAGATCGATGTCGAGCTGGGTCGCCAACTCGGCGCTGATCCCTGACAGATCCACAGTGACCAGCGCGTCTTGGGCAATAGCCAGGGACGATGTGGATATCGCGGCCGCGAAGGCAAAGAGAGAGATTGTACGCATGGGTA
>CBFGPB010000310.1:0-3226 GCA_965650545.1 uncultured Devosia sp.
ACCTTGGGCCCGATCTCGGCCCAGACCCTGGCGTGGAAGGCATTGAGCCAGTCCACTTCCGGCTTGGTGAGCAGCGAGAAATCCACGAGCCGCGTATCGATGGGCGCAAGCGTAATGGTCTCAAAGTCGAGATAGCCGGGGAAGCCTTCGGCCTCCTTGACCACGACGAGGTTCTCGATGCGGATGCCGTATTCGCCGGCCTTGTAATAACCCGGCTCGTTGGAAATCACATTGCCCGCTTCGAAGGGCGTCGCGTAGCGCGATGAAATGCCCACCGGCCCCTCGTGCACGCCCAGGAATGCTCCCACGCCATGGCCGGTGCCGTGATTGTAGGTGACGCCGTCCTGCCAGAGAAATTGCCGCGCCAGGACGTCGATCTGTGCACCGGTCGTGCCCTTCGGGAAGCGCGCCATGGAGATGGCGATCATGCCCTTGAGCACGCGCGTATAGCGGTCCTTCTGCTCGGCGGTCGCGGATCCTGTGTAGAGGGTGCGGGTAATGTCGGTCGTGCCGGAGAGATATTGCGCCCCCGAATCCACGAGCATGATCTCACCGGGCTGTAGCCGCCGGTCGGTCTTGGTGGTTACGCGGTAGTGCACGATGGCGCCATTCGGCCCCGCGCCGGAAATGGTGTCGAAACTGGCATCGACGCAGGTTTCTTCCTGGCGCCGGAAGCTCTCGAGCGCGGTGACGATGCCGATTTCGGTGAGCTCGCCCTTGGGGGCCTCCTCGTCGAACCAGCAGAGGAACTTCGCCAAAGCCACGCCATCGAGCTGATGGGCCTCCCGCATGCCGGCCAGCTCCGCCGCGTTCTTGATGGATTTGGGCGCCAGTACCGGATCACGCTTTTCGATGAGGCCCGCACCGGCCTCGCGCAGGATGTCGGCGACCGCCGCCGGGGCAGTCTGCGGATCGATCCAGACCGCCTTCTTGCCCTTGCCCAGCTTTTCCAGCGCCTTGCCGAGCGCTGGCGTCCTCGCCACCTTGGCAATGCCATCGAGTGCCCCAACCAGCTCCGGCGTGATCTTGCCCGCATCGAGATAGATCGTGGGCAGGCCCGTCCGCGGCACCACGGCAAAGCCGAGCACGAAGGGCGTATTGGGCACGTCGCGGCCGCGCATGTTGAAGAGCCAGCAGAGGCTTTCCGGCAGGGTAAGCACCACGGCATCGGCCTTGTCTGCCGCCAGGGTGGCCCGCAGTTCGGTCAGCTTGTCCGCGGCTGTCTTGCCGGCACGATTGTGACCGAGGAACTCGATCAGGCTGACCGGTGGGGCCGGGCGATCGGTCCATATCCGGTCGACGAGATTAGCATGTGGCACGACCGTGGCGTGTCCAGCCAGCTTCTCGGTCATATCGCGCACTTCGCCCGGCGTATGCAGCCAGGGGTCATAGGCGAGCGTGCCGCCCTTGGGCACGTAGAGTTTTATGTCAGCGCTGATGCCGCCGTGGTTCACCTCATGCACATTGACCTTGCGCGTATCGGTTTGGGCGGGCGCCTGCAGCGTGTAGCGGCTGTCGACAAACAGCCCGGCTTTCTTGGGGCCAACCACCGCCATGCCGGCCGAACCGGTAAAGCCGGTCACATAGGCCAGCCGGGCCTCGCTGGCGGGAACCGACTCGCCGCGATGGGCGTCGGCGCGCGGGATGACAAAGGAATCGATGCCCGCTTTTTGCATGGCTGCGCGCAGTGCTGCCAGGCGCGGCGCCACATTGGATGGATCAGATTTCTCGGAAAAGCTTTGGAAAACAGCCGGTTCGAAAGTCTTCTTGGTCATTTGCAGTCCTTGCCATTCGCCAAGCGTCGATGCATGCCGGGCATGGCTGTTCTGTTGTTCTGTGTCTGGTCTGGCGCGACCGGAGTTCTATCTTGTGGGCAAGAGAACAGGAGCACAGCAAATGAGCAAGAAGAACAATTTCTTCCAGCGCGCCTTCAACGCCGTCGTCGAAGGCCGCACCCGCCAGGCCGAACGCTATGTGGCCCGCTTCGAGCGCGAACACGGTCTGGCCGCCAAGGTAAACGACCGTTAAGCCTGCCTTGCAGGAGTGGAATGGCTGACTTGCCGTCAAGGGCCTAACAGACCCCGAACGAACAGCCTAAATAGAAGGTGTCGGGTGGCAACAGACTGCCCGCCGCATGGAGTAGAAGATGACTGAGAGCAAGAACGGTTTCCGCAGCGCCTTGGGTGGTCTTATCGACGCTCGTGGTCGCGAAGCCTCCCGCCAGGTCAGCTACCGCATGCAGCACCAGCTGATCGGCGCGGTGACCAAGCGCCCGTAAGGCGGCTGCACAAAAGCTGACGATCAAGACCGATCCCCGAAGCCCGCTTCGGGGATTTTGTTTTTGGGGGCACACTTGGTACTCCCGCCATTCCTCTCCCCATCGGGGAGAGGTGGTTCGGCCGGGCCGAGCCGGTGAGGGGGATGTCCGAGCGGAGCGCAGCCCTCCCCTCATCCGGCGCTGCCCGCCACCTTCTCCCCAATGGGGAGAAGAATCAGACCTTCTCCAGCACCAGCGTCGTCCAGTCCTTGCGCTTGAGGTGGTCCTTGAGCGCAAAGCCTGCGGCCTGGTAGGCGGCGATGACGCCGTCGGCCTGGGTGTTGAGAATGCCCGAGAGGATCGCCGTGCCGCCCGGCTGGGTGATGTTGCCCACCCCAGGCGCCAGGTCGGTCAGCGGACCGGCGAGGATATTGGCGACGACGAGATCATAGGGCGCGCGCGCCAGGATTTCTTCGTGATCGAGCCCGGTGGCTTCAATCGCGTCGATCTGGTCGCCGACGCCGTTTTCGATCGCGTTCTCGATGGTCGTGGTCACGGCAATGGGGTCGATGTCGGTGGCGAGGATCACCGCTTCCAGCCGCTTGGCCAGCGCAATGGCGAGCACGCCCGTGCCCGTGCCGATATCGATCATGCGCGCGGGCGTCCGGTCGGCGAGCAGCGTCTCGATGGCTTCGAGGCACCCGGTGGTCGTCTCATGGTGGCCGGTGCCGAAAGCCTGGGCCGCGTCAATCTTCATCGGCGTCAGGCCCTCGGGGATCGGCCCGGTCTCGTGGCTGCCATAGACGTAGAAGCCGCCGGCAATCACCGGGGCGAGGCCTTCGAGCGACTTGGCCACCCAGTTGATCTCGGGATCGACGGCCTCCACGGTAAAGGTGACGTCGCCGCCCAGCACCTGCCGCGCCAGTTCAGTGAAGGCGTCAACGTCCGGCGGGCTGTCGCAGGTGGCTT
>CBFGPB010000311.1:0-3224 GCA_965650545.1 uncultured Devosia sp.
AAGCTCTCAAGCTCGCCTTCGCCGCCGCCGCATTCGCTTTCGAGGCTGATATAGCCGTAGGCCTCGAGGTCCGCGAGCACCGAGCCATCCGCGTTCCGGCTGAGCACCAGTCCACCGCCATCACAGTCCACGCCGCAACGGACAATTCCTTCGGAAGCCCAGCAGCCGCCTGAGGTCGTTCCCTTGCGGCCGTCACGGAGCGACACATCCACCCCGAAATAGTGCATGCCGTCCGAGCCATCGTCGAAGGTGAGATAGCTCATCAACAGCGTCATGGCCGTGACCTGCTGATCGGGATGGCCGGCAAGATGCGCTTCGTCGTAAAGCCTCTGCCAGCAGGCACTGGCGCCCGGTTCTGCGGGCACGAAGTCGGTCAGCTCCGCTGCTCCAACCGCGCTCACCGAGCCGATGACCAGGCCGGCCACAATCGCTTTCATCCTCATGGATGTACCCCCGCTATGCGCCGCGATCATGCCGCATATCCGGGCACTAGGCAAAGCCCGGCTTGGGTGCTATTGACCCTCGCCAACCTGAACCCGGCGAGTCCACCGGCCCGGTTCACACTCCAACATCTCTGATCCAAATCAGAAGGCAGGAAGGGTCTGGCCTTGGCGAAGATTATTACCACCATCACCGGCGATGCGGCGCTCACCTTCGACGACGTGCTGCTGCAGCCGGCGCGGTCCGACATCCTCCCCACCGAGACCGACATTTCCACCTATGTCACCAAGGACATAGCGCTCAATCTTCCCATTCTCTCTTCGGCCATGGA
Source organism: uncultured Devosia sp. (assembly GCA_965650545.1). GTDB lineage: Bacteria > Pseudomonadota > Alphaproteobacteria > Rhizobiales > Devosiaceae > Devosia. Next base: position 773 of record CBFGPB010000311.1, read on the forward strand.
CACCGTCACCGAGGCCAATATGGCGATTGCCATGGCCCAGGCCGGTGGCATGGGCGTCATTCACAAGAACCTCACCGCCGCCGAACAGGCCGAGCAGGTGCGCATGGTCAAGTCGTTCGAGAGCGGCATGGTGGTCAACCCCATCACCATCGGCCCCGATGCGACCCTGGCCGACGCCCTACAGCTTATGCAGCGCAGCCGGATCTCCGGCATTCCGGTCGTCGAAAATGGTGGCGCGGGCGGCCGTGCCATCGGCAAGCTGGTGGGCATCCTGACCAATCGCGACGTGCGCTTTGCCAGTAATCCGGGCCAGCCGATCTCCGAGCTGATGACGCATGAAAACCTCATCACGGTGCGCGAAGGGGTCTCCAAGGAAGAGGCCAAGGTGCTGCTGCACCGCAACCGCATCGAAAAGCTGCTTGTCGTTGACGAAGACTACCGCTGCATTGGCCTGATCACCGTCAAGGATATCGAAAAGGCCCAGCTCCACCCCAATGCCGTCAAGGACGAGCAGGGGCGCCTCCGTGTCGCCGCCGCCTCGACTGTCGGTGACGGCGGCTTCGAGCGCTCGCTGGCCCTCATCGATGCCGGCGTCGACCTCCTCGTCATCGACACGGCCCATGGCCATTCGGTGCGCGTTGCCGAGGCGGTCGAGCGCGTCAAGCGCGAGAGCAATTCCACCCGCATCGTCGCCGGCAATGTCGCCACCGCCGAAGCCACCAGGGCTTTGATCGACGCGGGTGCCGACGCGGTTAAGGTCGGTATCGGTCCGGGCTCCATCTGCACCACGCGCATCGTGGCTGGTGTCGGCGTCCCGCAGCTGGCCGCCGTCATGGCCTGTGCCGAAGAGGGCGCCAAGGCCGGCGTGCCGGTCATCGCCGATGGCGGCATCAAGTTCTCCGGCGACATGGCCAAGGCCCTCGCCGGTGGCGCCTCCTGCGTCATGGTCGGCTCGCTCCTGGCCGGTACCGACGAAGCCCCGGGCGAGGTCTTCCTCTACCAGGGCCGGTCCTACAAGTCCTATCGCGGCATGGGCTCGGTGGGGGCCATGGGCGCCGGCTCGGCCGACCGCTATTTCCAGCAGGATGTGCGCGACCAGATGAAGCTGGTCCCCGAGGGCATCGAGGGGCAGGTGCCCTACAAGGGCCCGGTCAATGCCGTGCTGCACCAGCTCGCTGGCGGCCTGCGCGCCTCCATGGGCTATACCGGCGCACACACCCTCAAGGACTTCCGCGAGAACTCGGTCTTCGTCAAGATTTCCGGCGCGGCGCTCAGCGAAAGCCACGTCCACGATGTGACCATCACCCGCGAAGCTCCGAACTACCGCAGCGGGCGCTGATCCAGGTACGCCACCGCGCCATCCTCCCCCGCTCGCAGGGGAGGGGCGCTCCCCACCATGCTTCGCATGGTCCCCCTTTCCCGCAAGCGGAAAGGTCGGGGCGGAAGCTAATTCAGTTTCAATCCGTTACCGACAAAACCCGACTCTCTGGCGGAGCCTCAGAATGCCCCTCGTCGAAAAACTGCTGATCCTGGCCATGGCCGTCCAGGCTTTCCTGGCAATTGGCCTTGTCACTTGGCTGGGGTTCGAGCGGGTGCCGCGCGTATCGCGCGGAGAAATCAAGATGGCAGATATAGCCGTGGACAGAACCGGCTATCCGCTCAAGGCGCGCCTGCTGTCGAACAGCTTTGACAATCAGTTCCAGCTGCCGGTCCTGTTCTTTGTCGGTGCCTTGCTGCTGCTTCAGCTCGGCCTCGTCGGGTGGGTGGATATCCTGCTCGCCTGGCTCTTCATTGCGCTGCGGATCACCCACGCGATCATTCACGTGACCACCAATCGCGTGCCGCGTCGCTTCATTGCCTTCAGCGCCGGTCTTGCAGTGCTCGCCGTCTTCTGGCTATGGCTCACGCTTCGCATCCTCATCGCCCCGAGTATCTGACCCATGCGCCTTCCCGGCCGTCTTGCTGCCGCCATTGAAGTCCTGACCGATGTGGAAACGCGCCACCGCCCCGTCTCCGAAGCGCTCAAGGCCTGGGGCATCAACAATCGCTTCGCAGGCGCCGGTGATCGCGCCGCCATCGGCAATCTTGTCTATGACGCCCTTCGCCGCCGCGCTTCCCACGCCGCCGCCATGGGCAGCGACAGCCCGCGTGCCTTGGTCTTGGCCGTCGCCATGCGCGATTGGGGCGAAACGCCCGAAGCGCTGAATGCCGCCTTTGCCGACGACAGCCATGCTCCCGCCGCCCTGACCGGCGCTGAAGCCGCCAGCGCCACGGCCGACCTCTCCAATGCCTCGCCCGTGGCGCAGTCCGATTTCCCCGAATGGCTGGCGCCCTCGCTCGAGCGGGCCTTTGGCCCCGACTGGATCGCTGAAGGCCAGGCCATGGCCGGGCGGCCCTCGCTCGACCTGCGCGTCAATGCCCTCAAGGCCACGCCCGAAAAGGTCATGAAGTC
>CBFGPB010000312.1:0-3220 GCA_965650545.1 uncultured Devosia sp.
CTCGACGTGCTCTATGCCCGGGCCAAGGCCAAGATGTGGGAAAAGGTCGAGCGGCTGCAGAAGCTGCCGGACCTGAAAATTTCCGATTTCGGCACCCGCCGCCGCCATTCCTTCCTCTGGCAGCGCTGGTGTGTCGAGGCATTGAAGGAGGGCATCGGCGCCAACATGACCGGCACCTCCAACGTGAAGCTCGCCATGGACAATGACCTCGAGGCCCTGGGCACCAATGCCCATGAATTGCCCATGGTGCTGGCGGCCCTCGCCCGCTCGGATCAGGAACTGCGCGAGGCGCCCTATCGCGTGCTGCAGGACTGGAAGAGCTACTATGGTGGCAACCTGCTCATCGTCCTCCCCGATGCCTTCGGCACCGACGCCTTCCTGCGCGACGCGCCCGACTGGGTGGCCGACTGGACCGGCTTCCGCCCCGATTCGGCCCCCGCCATCGAGGGCGGCGAAAAGATCATCGACTTCTGGCGCTCCCGCGGTCGCGACCCGAAGGACAAGCTGCTGATCTTTTCCGACGGGCTCGACGTCGACATGATCGAGGAAGCGTACCTGCATTTCGACGGCAAGGTGCGCATGAGCTTTGGCTGGGGCACTAATCTCACCAATGATTTCGAAGATTGCGCGCCTGCACCCAATCCCGGTTTGAAGCCCATTTCCATCGTCGCCAAGGTTTCGGAGGCCAATGGCCGGCCCGCGGTCAAGCTCAGTGACAATCCGGCCAAGGCGACGGGCGAGAAGGCGGAAATTGCCCGCTATCTGCGTGTCTTTGGCGATACCGGCCGGGTGGAGCACGCCGTCCGCGTCTAGCCACCGGCCACCCAAACCGGTCCATCATAATATCGCTGCCTTTGTGGAGAACTCTTCACGTCTCGGCCGCGTTAAGGCTCGATGAACCATCCTTGGCCAGTCTGGCCCACGGGGGCTCTACGGAGCCAGATATGAGCCTTGAATTGATCGATATTGCCCTGGCCGAGCGCCAGCCTCACCCCACACTCGCCGAACGGATGACCGGCAAGGTCCGCGCCGTCCTCACCGAAACCATAGGTGGGCGGGAAGTCCGCCACGAAATCCTGGTGCCCGTTTGGATGGATGTCCGCGACGGCATGAGCGACGAGGATGTGGAACTGGGCCTGATGGTCAAGGCCGCCGATATTGTCGGCCGCCTCAAGCAGCATATGGGCCCGGTGTGAAGACCTAGCGCTCGACGCGGCGCAGTTCTTCGGCAAACCGGCGCTGGATGGCGGTCAGGTCCCCGCCCGCTGGCCGGGTGGGAGCCTGGCGCGGCGGCGGCTCGCGATGCCGGTAAGCCGGCGCGGTGGCAAAGCTGCGGGCCTGCTCTTCGAGCCGTTCGCCGGCAATGCGGCGTTCATCGCGAATGAAAAGGACGATGGTCGTGGCCACGATGAGCCAGATCGCCAGCAGTTCCCAAGCCATGACAGCCTCCACAGTTCGTGGGACCAGTCATAGCTAACGAAGCGTTAATCGGAAAAGCAGCTTCGCCCGTTAGGCTTAACCGCTAAACTTGTTCCCACTCACGCGGCTGGCGTGACCGTGCCACCGCGGTTGAGCGCCACCAGCATGGCGCGCACCTGGTTCTCGGCTGCCTTGCTCACCGCCTTGCGATTGTCGCCCTCGTTGAGCGGCATGGGCGTGCCGAATGCGACCGTCACGTCCTTGACCGGGCCGGAGAGAATTTCGGCAATGTTCTGCTTGACCGATTTGGACTTGATCCACGCGATCAGCGACCGCTCATTGCGGCTGACCGGCAGGCCCTGCAGCCTGGTATAGGCAATGGTCAGGGGCTGGATCATCACGTCCTTGGCCCCGGCCTCGATCATGGCATGCTGGGCCGCCCCGATCAGCGCCGAGCGGAAGGGCAGGACATGCGTGCCGATATCCGATTGCCCTTCGGCAAACAGCAGGACGGCATTGTTGCCCGCCATGTGCTGGCCCATGGCCTCGGCGGTGCGCCCGGCATCCGAGCGCCGGGTGCGGTCGACATAGATGGTGCGCTGCAAGTCCGCCATCATGCCCACAAAGGGCCATTTGCCCACTTCGCGCTTGGCCACGAAAGTGACGTCGGCCACCGAGCCGATGGCGACGATGTCGGTCCAGGACACGTGGTTGGAGACAAGCAGCGTTGGCCGCCCGGTGGAAGGCTTGCCGATGACCGTGACGCGGAGCCCGAGGAAGATGCAGCCCACTTTGTGAAACAGGCGCGGCAGCACGTTCCAGCCGGGCAGGCGCAGCAGCAGCACCAGGGCCTGGGCCGGAATGACGACCAGCATGAAGGGCACGAAGACAAACAGGAAAAACACGATCCTGAAGATCATTTGGTCGGCACGTCCTTCTTGCCCTTGTCACCGAGCGGCACCGCATAAAGCTCGAGGCGATGGTCGACAAGCTTGTAGCCAAGGCGCTTGGCAATCACTTCCTGGATGGCCTCGATTTCCTCATTGCGAAATTCGATCACCATGCCGGTGCGGATATCGATGAGATGGTCGTGATGCTCGTCGGGAATCAGCTCGAAACGGGCGCGGCCATCCTTGAAATCATGCTTTGTCACCAGCCCGGCTTCCTCGAAGAGGTTGACGGTGCGATAGACCGTGGACAGCGAAATGCGCGGATCGATCGCCGAGGCGCGGCGATAGAGCTCTTCCACATCCGGGTGATCCGAGGAGTCCTCAATGACGCGGGCAATGGTGCGGCGCTGGTCGGTCATGCGCATGCCGCGCGCCACGCAGGCCTCTTCGAGCGTCGGATCGGAAGGGTTCTTGTTCACGCCGTCGCTCCCTGCCCCAGATTGATCCAGACCGGGTTAGCCAAGATCACGCGCCATGACAAGCGCGGTTGCGGCGCTGCCGTCGGCCCGCGGGTAATAGCCCTTGCGCGACGAAATGGTCGAAAAGCCCAGTTTCTCATAGAGGCGGATCGCCGCTAGGTTCTGCTCGTCGACCTCGAGAAACATCCGCCTTGCCGGCGACATCATCAGGTCGGCAAACACCGCCTCCATCAGCGCCCGCCCCACGCCCTTGCCGCGCCAGCGCGGCTCGACTGCAATGGTGAGGAGTTCGGCCTCGTCGGCCACGGTGCGAATGAGGGCGAAGCCCGCGATTCGGCGCTTCGAGTCGCAGGCGACATAGGCCGGTGTGTTCCGGTCTTCTATGAAGCTGGCGAAATCGGTCGTGGGCCAGCCGCGGTAAAAGCTCTGGCC
>CBFGPB010000313.1:0-3218 GCA_965650545.1 uncultured Devosia sp.
GAGCGTTTTGAGCCGATCACGGGTCGAGCCATGCGAGACCCCGGGACGATCCGGGCGACGCTTTGGTCGCAAAGTCGGTCCGGTGAACTCAATTTGGGGGGTCATGGGTCGAGCCTGCGAGGCCCCGCGCGTCCTCGCGAGTAACCTTAACGTCATCCGGCCCGGCCGGTGTTGCGCCAGGGCAACGCCACAAAAAAGCCCGGATTCCCGCCTCATCGGCGCCCCATTAGGCAAAGATTAACTGTCCCGGCACACCCGGCCTTAAGATTAAGCGCGGTAAATGCTGCCCTTAAGATTTTAGCCTTTCTAGGAGCCTGCCTTGGTCATCCCCGCCCCCATCAACACTGCAATGCGCGCCGCAGCCATGCTGCTGTTCGTGGTCGTGATCGCCGCCTGTTCGCGCAGCGCCACGGACAATGTCGGCCTGACCGGTGTCGGCAATGCCGGAGCCGGCGCCCCCGGCAGCCAGCAGGAATTCATCGTCACCGTCGGCGACCGCGTCTTCTTCGAGACCGATTCGAGCGCCCTGACCGCCGAAGCCATGGCGACCCTCGACAAGCAGGCCGCCTGGCTCAACCAGTATGCCAATTACCGCATCATGATCGAAGGCCATGCCGACGAACGCGGTACCCGCGAATACAATATCGCCCTGGGCGCCCGCCGCGGCTCGGTGGTGGTGAACTACCTCGTCTCCAAGGGCGTCAATGCCCAGCGCATCACCACCCAGTCCTTCGGCAAGGAACGCCCGGTGGCGATTTGTAACGACATTTCCTGCTGGAGCCAGAACCGCCGCGCGGTCACGGTCGTGCAGTAAAAGTAACGGCTCTCCGCCGAAACGGAGGGCCACCGATCCAGTGAAAACTGGAGGCAAGAGCGCCCGGAGCCACAAAATGGCCCGGGCGCTTTCTTTTGACCAAAATTGCTCTTTATCGGCGGACCGATAACACCCATCTTGGCCCGGCCGGGACACATATTGGAGGCAGGTTTGACCCTATCAAAAATCGCAAGGCTGAGTCGCGCCGCGCTCTGCGCTCTGGGGGTAGGCCTCGTCGCCCCTGCGGCCAATGCCCAGACCGTGTTTCCACCGGGGGAACTGAGCGGCCTCACCTACAATAATGACGGCGGCCGCATTCTCGTCGCCCAGGCCGACAGCGCCCAGCTCATGGTGCGCATCCAGCAGCTGGAAGAACAGATTCGCCTGCTCAATGGCCAGGTGGAAGGCCTCACCTTCCAGCTCACCCAGCTCCAGGAAATCCTCAACCGCTTCCAGGAAGACGCCGAATTCCGCTTCCAGGCGCTGGAAGGCGGTGCCGGGGGAAAAACTGATGCGGCAACCCAACCGGGCGGCGTGACGCAGCCCGAGGCGTTGCCGCAGGACCCGGCCGCAACCGAGGAGACTGTTCCCCTCACCGACATTCCCGAGCAGGGCGTGCAGCCCCTGCCGGGCGAGGTCGAGTTCGACCCGACCTTCGACGATGGCTCCGCCGCCACCGATGAACTGGGGCAATCGGGTGACCCGCTGGTCGGCACAGGCCTCTCCGGAGGAGTCGATCTCATTACGGGCGAACCGCTCGACCTGAGTTATGATCCGGCAGCGGACGCAACCGGCAATCCCGACGCCGATGCGCAGTACCGCGCCGGCTACGAAGCGCTGGTGGCGGGCGACTATGCCTTTGCCGAACAGCAGTTCGCCCAATTCATCGAGCTCTATCCCGACAATGAGCAGGTGATGGATGCCAGCAATTGGCTGGGCGAGGCCATGCTGGCCCGTGGCGGCTATGCCGAAGCAGCTGACGTGCTGGTCGATGCCTACCAGAAGAACCCCGACCATCCGCGCGCGCCGGACCTGCTGCTCAAGCTCGGTGTCTCACTGGCGGGCGTGGGCGAGAGGGAAACCGCCTGCCGCACCTTTGCCGAGGTCTCCAACCGCTACCCCAATACCATCCCGGCCTTCCAGGCACGTCTCGCCGAGGAAAAGGCCAAGGCCGAATGTCCGCCGGCCTGACGCCCGACCTGGGTGACACCGATGTGCTGGCGCGCCTGTTTGCGCCGGCCGCCGGGCACAAGATCATTGGCCTGGCTGTTTCGGGCGGACCGGACAGCCTCGCCCTGATGCTGCTGGCGCAGCGCTGGGCCGCCACCGCCAATCCTTCGCCCCAGCTCATCGTCTATAGCCTCGATCATGGCCTGCGGGCGGAAGCCCGGGACGAAGTCGCCATGGTGCTCGACTATGCCGCAAGCCTTGGGCTGGCGGCGCGAGGCCTCGCCTGGACCGGCGAAAAGCCCGAGACGGGTCTGCAGGAAGCGGCCCGCCAGGCGCGCTACCGCATCATCGGCGAGGCAATGAAGGCCGATGACGCCACCCTGCTCTTGACCGCCCACCATCGTGGTGACCAGGCCGAGACGGTGCTGATGCGCCTTGCCCATGGCAGCGGCATCGAGGGGCTCAAGGGCATGGTGCCCATGAGCCAGGTCGAAGGCGTCCCGGTATTCCGGCCCCTGCTCGATGTCGAACCGGCCAGTCTCGCCGCCGTGGTGGACGCGGCGGGTCTGGTGCCCGCACAAGACCCCTCCAACGAGGACCTTTCCTACGAGCGCGTCCGCTGGCGAAAGCTTCTGCCATCGCTCGCGGCCGAAGGGCTCGACGCAGCAGCCCTCGCCCGTTTCGCTGCCCGCATGGCCGAGGCCGATGCAGCGCTCGCGCAAATGGCCGAAGCTGCCTTTGCCGAACTGGTGACGCTGGACGGCTTCGGTGCGGCAAGCCTCCCGAGGGCTGCCTTTCATGCGCTGAGCCCCGCCATCGCGCGGCGCCTCCTGGGCCGCGTGCTCAATATTGTCGGTGGGCGGCAGAAGCCGCGGGCGCTGGGCCAGGTGGAGCGCCTCTACGACCAGATCGTCACCGGCGACCTGCCCCGCGCCGCAACCCTGATGGGTGCCGTTGTCCGTCTCAAGGGCGACATTCTTTCGGTGTCGCGCGAGCCGGGCCGCGCCCTGCCTGAGGCGATCAGCCTGCTGCCCCGCCAGGGCCTCATCTGGGACCAACGCTTCCGCATCACCAATGTCTCCGACGACAAAGACCTCGTGGCGGGCGCCACCGATTTCATGCCCCGCCATCGGCTCGAGACCTTTCTCGGCTTCAAAGTGACAACGCCGGCCGAGGCTATCCGCACCGCGCCGATGGTGCGCAATGCCGATGGCGACGTGCTCGCCTTGGGCGG
>CBFGPB010000314.1:0-3214 GCA_965650545.1 uncultured Devosia sp.
TGACGTTCTGGCGCTGCTCGCCGAGGCCTTCGATGCCCAGATGCATGACATTGCCGGGCTTGAGCCAGACCGGCTCGGGCTTGATGCCCATGCCGACGCCCGGCGGGGTGCCGGTGGTGATGACGTCGCCCGGCTGCAGGCTCATGAACTGGGAGACATAGGAGACGATCTTGGCAACGCCGAAGATCATGGTCCTAGTGGAGCCGTTCTGGTAGCGCCTGCCATCGACTTCGAGCCACATCTTGAGGTTCTGCGGATCGGCCACTTCGTCTTTCGTGACCAGCCAGGGACCGATGGGACCGAAGGTGTCGGCGCCCTTGCCCTTGTCCCAGGTGCCGCCGCGCTCGGTCTGAAAGTGACGCTCGGAGACGTCGTTGCAGACGCAATAGCCGGCCACGTGATCCATGGCATCGGCCTCCTCGACATAGCGGGCTTCCTTGCCGATGACGACGGCCAGCTCGACTTCCCAGTCCGGCTTGATGGCGTTCTTGGGAATGATGACATCGTCATTGGGGCCGGTGATGGCGCTGGTGGCCTTCATGAAGATGATCGGTTCTTCCGGGATCTTGGCGCCGGTCTCGGCGGCATGGTCGGCATAGTTGAGGCCGATGCAGATGAATTTGCCGACATTGGCCACGCAGGGGCCGATGCGCTCGGAGGCCGGGAGCGTGGGCAGGGCATTGATGTCGGTGGCGGCGATCTTTGCAAGGCCCTCGGGCAGGAGGGTGGCGCCGCCGATATCGGGGACCACGCCCGACAGATCGCGGATGGAACCATCGGCGGCGAGGATGGCGGGCTTTTCAGCGCCCTTGGCGCCGACGCGAAGCAGTTTCATGGCGGGATTTCCTCCGATTGGGATGGACGCGAGCATCACGCCCGTCGTCACCCCCACCTAGCTTCGCTACGGCCCATTGGCCTAGCTGCGCTACCTCCCCCGTCAAGGGGGAGGTGTGGGGGCGGGGTGCTATCGGCTCCTCATAGAACTAACATGTTAGTCTGTCGAGGGCGGCTTTGGTCGAAAGCGTCAGGCGTTTGGCCGAATGACGCCCTTCTTCAAGATGATGTTGCCGTAAAGGCGCGCCTCGCCGGTCTGGACCACGGCGGCCGCCTTCTTGGCGCGGTCGTAGAAGGCGAAACGCTCGATCTTGGTATAGCGCTTGTCGGGTTCATGGCGGGCGATGATGGCGTCGAATTCGTCGTCGATGGGCTGGCGCGCTGCCGGATCGCCCACGACCTGCATGCCGATGGCGGTTTCCTCGACATATTGATCGAGCGGCAGGAGGGTGAGGACGGCGTCGAGCATGTCGGTGACCGAAATGCCGTCGGCGCGGATGGTCATCGGACCCAGGAACTCGGCCGGAAAATTGGCATCGGCCAGGACGATTTCGTCGCCATGGCCCATGGCGCGCAGGGTGGAGAGCAGTTCGGGGCCGAGCAAAGGCGGGATAGACTTGAGCATGGGTTTCTCTGGTTAGCCGAAGGGGAAATCGTTGTCTTCGGCGGTGAATTCGTGGCCGTCGGCAAAGAGCGAGGGACGCTCCTGGGCAAAGGCGAAAAGCTCGATCATGACCGCGTCGATATGGGCGCGGATGGCGGCGATGGCCTGCGGCGCGTCGCCGGCGAGGATGCCATCGAAGATCGCCTGGTGCTCGGCGATGGTATGATTGAGGCGGCGCGGGGTGATGATGAGGCGGCGGGCGCGGTCGAGATTGGCGCGGGCCTTGTCGATGATCGCCTTGACCTTGGTCAGCCGCATGGAGCGGTAGATGATCTCGTGGAACTCGATGTCCAGCTGATGAAAGGTCTCCGAGTCGTCGCGGGCGGCGGCCTCGCGCTGGGCGGCCATGTTCGCATGGAGAGCCGCGATCACCTCGGCATCGTGCTTGCCGATGAGCACCCGTAGCGCCTCGCTCTCGAGGCCCTTGCGGATGAGCATGTATTCGCGGACGTCGGCGATCTTGACCAAAGAAACGGTTGAGCCGCGCTGTGGGGCAATGTCGACCAGACCTTCCTCAGCGAGGCGAGCCAGGGCCTCGCTGACCGGGAAGCGCGAGACGCCAAGCTGGGTGCAGATGGCGGTCTTGTCGAGCATGGTGCCGGGGGGCAGGGCGAGGGTGACGATGGCGTGGCGCAGGGCATTGGTCACGTCGATCGTGACCGTGCCGCGCGAAAAATCGCCTGCGGACCCAAGAAATTGGTAGGGACTGGCTTCCGTTTTCATGCTAACATGTTAGTTAGTAGCGCGTTGAATGACAATGCCGATCCTCTCGATTGCGGGTGCAATCTGGCGAGAAAAAGCGGCGGCGTAAAGCGCTTGAACCGACCCCAGGACCCCTTTGATGAACGAACATGTCATCCAGCCGCAGGGCAAGACGCTCGTGCTCAATGCCGCCGACAATATTGCGGTGGCGCTGGCCAATCTCGATGTCGGTACAGAGACGCCCGAGGGCGTGGCCATTGTCCGTCGCGTGCCGCGCGGCCACAAATTCGCGACGCGCGCCATCGCGGCCGGCGAGGCGGTTCTGAAATTCGGGCAGATCATCGGCTTTGCCAAGGAAGGCATTGCGCCGGGCGACTGGGTGCATGAGCACAATTGCGGCATGGGCGGGCCCGATGGCACGCTGAGCCATGACTATGCCTTTGCCGAGGGGGCGGTTCCGGTGGAGTTCGTGCCGCAGGGGCAGCGGGCAACCTTCGAGGGCTATCGCCGGGCCAATGGCGATGTCGGGACGCGCAACTATATCGGTATCCTCACCTCGGTGAACTGTTCGGCCACGGTGGCCAAGTTCATGGCGGAGGCTATCAATCGCTCGGGCCTGCTCGACGACTATCCGGAAATCGACGGCATCATCCCCTTCGTGCACGGCACCGGCTGCGCCATGGACACGCATGGCGAGGGCTACCAGATCCTGCGGCGGACGCAGTGGGGCTATACGTCCAATCCGAACCTCGGCGCGGCCCTGCTGGTGGGGCTTGGCTGCGAGGCCTTCCAGATCGACCGGATGAAGGAGGCCTATAACCTCAAGGAAACCGATACGTTCCAGACCATGACGATCCAGGAGATCGGCGGCACGCGCAAGATGATCGACTGGGGTGTGGAACGCATCAAGGAAATGCTGCCCGTCGCGGCCAAGGCCCGGCGCGAAACGGTGGATGCCAGCCACCTGACGCTGGCGCTGCAATGCGGTGGTTCGGACGGCTATTCGGGCATTAC
>CBFGPB010000315.1:0-3210 GCA_965650545.1 uncultured Devosia sp.
GCCAGGGCCGGGATGGGGACGGAAAGCGGCAGGTCGGCGTCGAGCACATGGTCCTCGCGCACATAGGCATGGGCCAGAACGTAGTCGCCCAGTTCCTGCGAGTTTCTCAGGCCCGCGCAATGCCCCAGCATGATCCAGGCATGCGGCCGCAGCACCGCGATGTGGTCGGTAATGGTCTTGGCGTTGGACGGGCCGACGCCGATGTTGACCATGGTTATGCCTTTGCCGCGCTCGGCCACCAGGTGGTAGGCCGGCATTTGCGGCACCCGCACCGGCACCGTGCCCGATACGCCGCCGCCGGTCAGCATGTTGTCGGTCACCACGTTTCCGGGCTCGACGAAGCGCTGGTACACTGCGTGGCTGTTCTTGAGGTGGTCCTTGGCGATGCGGCAGAATTCGTCGATATAGAACTGGTAGTTCGTGAAGATCACGAAGTTCTGGAAGTGCTCGGCATCGGTGCCGGTGTAATGGGCCAGCCGGAACAGCGAATAGTCAACCCGCGGCGCCGTAAAGGCCGAGAGCGGATAGGGTCCGCCGCGCGGCGGCACATAGGTGCCGTTGGCAATCTCGTCGTCGGTATTGGCCAGGTCCGGCGCGTCGAACAGGTCGCGCAGCGGCACGTCGAGCGCATTAAGCGTCGCGCCATCGACATGCTGGCGCAGGCCCAGCGCATAGTGCAGCGGGATGGGTGTCTCGGACTCGCCCACGTCGATCGTGCCACCATGGTTCTTGAGGATGACGGCGAACTGCTCCTGGAGATACCCCTTGAACAGGTCCGGCGCCGTCACCGTGGTGCGATAGAGGCCCGGCGTATGCAGATACCCATAGGGCAGGGTGCTCTCATGCTTGGAATAGCTGGTCGAGCGCACTTCCACCTGCGGATAGAAGGCACGCACGCGCCCACCGGGCACGTCGCCCCGGCTCAGAGCCTCGAGATGGCCGCGGATGAAATCGCAGTTGCGGTGATAGATCTGGGCGATATGGGCCCACGCTGCTTCCGGGTCGGTGAACGACTGGGTTTCAAGGCGCGGCGGGCTGAGTGTGGTCATATGGGTCCTCTGGTGCCGTCCCGCGGATCGGGCGGCCTATATGGAATCGTCTCTATCAATGCCCGCCAATATAGGACCCGTGTGACGGCTTCTCAACGCGGCCGCCGGGGCCTCTGCAACTTTCACACTTCGGTGAGCCGCTCTTTTCTCGCCGCAATTGCCCACCATCTTCTCGATCAGTTCATCGGAGACGCAAACGACCCATGCAACCGATGAGCGGGAAGTGGTTTGCCGCATGTCCCCCAAGCCCTCAACAGCGCGGTGGGCCATTTTCCCCAAGAGGCCGCCCGGCAGAGATGCTGTGGCGGCCTTTTTTATTGAGGTTTGGTCGCCGGATAGGTTTCACGCAGCCGTTTGACGGAAATCTCGGTCAGCTCGCGCAGCACATCCAGGTCGATGTCCCTGAGCCGCTTCACATAGAGGCAGGCCTTGCCCATCCGATGCTTGCCCAGCTTCGCAAGCAACGCCTCGCGCCGCTCGTTTTCCTCTGGGAAGTACGTGCCCATCAGGTAGATGCTGAACTCGGCCTTGCGCGGTGAGAAGCCGGCGAGGCACGAATCGCCCTCGTGGCCGGTGGGATACTTGTAGTGGTACTGGCCGAAGCCCACGATCGTGCCCCAGAGCACGGGGGGCTCGCCGGTCACCCCACCCATGAGCGCCACCAGTGCATGGGCATCGGCCCGCTTCTGATCGTCCTCGATCTGCGCGAGAAATTCGCCCACGTCGCCGGTGCCAGGCTTGGTTTTCTGCTCAGCCATCCCGGCCTCCTAGCCCTGGTAGTCGATCACGGTTTCCGGGTTCACCTCGCCATCATAGCTGGCGTCGATGTCGTAGCGCACCAATGTGAACTCGCCATCCTCGAACACCCACGTACCGGCCGAACTGGCATCGCCGATGCCGCGCCAATAGCTGGTCGAGGAAATGGTGAGCGTCTCGGCGTCGAAGTCGGAATTGACGAGGAAATTGCTGGTCCCGAGACCGGTGAGGGTCAGGCTTTCCAGCGGCGCATCGACGTCACCGCTCTCGCCATAGACAGTCTTGAAGGTGGGGGTGGCGAAGCTGAGGGGCATCAGGCCCTCGAACTCGGTCAGGATGTAATAGGCATGGTTGACGTTGTAGGCGCCCGACATGCACCAGACGCGAAACAGCGTCACGTCCTCGGGCTCGCCTTCCGGATCCCAGCTCGGCTGGTAGGAAAAGGTCCAGCTCCTGAACCGGTCCTCGGGGTCGAAGGGCACCGCATCCGGCTCGCACCAGTCGCCGCCGGCCAGCGCATGGAGCTTCATCACACGCTTTTCGAGCGAGGCGTCCTGCGCCAGCACGGCGGTGCCCGAAAGGGCGAGGAGTAGCAGGCAAAGCAATGGACGGATCATTACGCATCCCTTATGTCGAAGCCGATAGCCGGGACCTGTTCCCGGCCGGGCGCATTCAAGCAGATCGAGGCCGATATGACCGCAAAAATCATCGACGGAAAACGCTTTGCCGAAGATCTTCGGGGTCGTATTGCCGGCCACGTCGCCCGCCTCAAGGCCGAGCACGGCATCACGCCGGGTCTGGCTGTGGTCATCGTCGGTGAGGACCCGGCCAGCCAGGTCTATGTGTCCTCCAAGGCCAAGCAGACCGCCGAAGTCGGCATGAACTCCTTCAAGCACGAATTGCCAGCGGATACATCCGAAGCTGACCTCCTGGCGCTGGTGCACCAGCTCAACGCCGATCCGGCCGTCCACGGCATTCTCGTCCAGATGCCGGTGCCCAGGCACATCGATCCGAACAAGGTCATCGAAGCCATCGACCCGGCCAAAGATGTCGACTGCTTCACCCCCGCCAATGTCGGCAAGGTGCAGATCGGCCTGCCGGGCCCGGTCTCCTGCACGCCGCTTGGCTGCCTCATGCTGCTGCGCGATGAGTTGGGGAGCCTTGAGGGCAAGAATGCCGTCATCATTGGCCGTTCCAACCTGGTCGGCAAGCCGATGATGCAGCTGCTGCTGCGCGACAATTGCACGGTCACTGTCGCGCATTCGCGCACGAAAGACCTCGCCGGCGTCGTCCGTCAGGCCGACATCGTCGTGGCTGCCGTCGGTCGCCCGCAGATGATCAAGGGCGACTGGATCAAGCCGGGCGCCGTGGTCATCGACGTCGGCATCAATCGCGTGCCGGCGCC